>JAIELO010000448.1 GCA_019752915.1 Burkholderiaceae bacterium | reverse complement strand
ATGGCGAAGGAAAAATCGCACTCCAGCATTTCTTCGTAGGCCTTGCGCTGGCCGTCGTTCATGATGTCATAGATCATGCCGTGCACGTCTTTGTGCTCGAGCGGCGGCAGATTGATGCGGCGCACATCGCCGTGCACCCGTATCATAGGCGGCAATCCGGCCGACAGGTGCAGGTCCGAGGCCTTGTTCTTGACGGAGAATGCGAGTAGCTCGGTAATGTCCATTTATAATTCCTGTGCCTGAACTGTTGAAGTGCCGTGTTGGTGCTTGCCGCTTTACAACCTTTATCCACTGATTATGTCCCTGATTCCCCAGAACTTGCAAGCCATCGCCTCGACAATTGTTGCCGCCGCCCAAGAGGCGGGCCGTGCGCCCGAGTCGGTACAGCTGCTGGCCGTCTCCAAAACCTTTGCTGCCGATGCCGTGCTGGAGGCCGTGGCAGCCGGGCAGCGCGCGTTTGGCGAGAACTATCTGCAGGAGGGCGTGGACAAGATCGCGGCGCTGCGGGCAGCCGGGACGGCGCCGCTGGTGTGGCACTTTATTGGCCCGATCCAGAGCAACAAGACTCGCCCGATTGCCGAGCATTTCGACTGGGTGCATACGGTGGAGCGGGAAAAGATCGCCCAGCGTCTGTCCGAGCAGCGCCCGGCAGAGTTGGCACCGTTACAAATCTGTTTGCAAGTAAATATCAGCGGGGAGGCCAGCAAGAGCGGCGTGACCCCGCAGGAACTGTCGGCGCTGGCCCATAAAGTCGCAGCGCTGCCGAATCTGACCTTGCGTGGCCTGATGGCGATCCCTGAGCCGGTCGAGGACTATGCGCAGCAGCGCGCGGCGTTTGCCGCCCTGCGTGCGCTGTACGATCAACTGCGCGCCGAAGGACTGGCGCTCGATACGCTGTCGATGGGTATGTCGGCCGATTTACGCGCCGCTATCGTCGAAGGCGCGACCATCGTGCGCGTTGGCAGCGCCATTTTCGGCGCACGAACTTATCACAAGGCTTGATGATGAAAATAGCATTTATTGGCGGCGGCAATATGGCCTCCGCCCTGATCGCGGGACTGGCGAATAAATTGACCGCAGGCGCCAATATCCACGTGGCCGATCCGAATGCCGACGCGCTGGCACGCTTGCAGCAGCAGTTCGGTGTGAGCACGGCGGCGCAGGCCGATGCCACTGCCGCAGCAGCCGATGTGATCGTGCTGGCGGTGAAGCCGCAAGCGATGCGTGCTGTGGCGGCGCAGTTGCTGCCTTTGCTCGATGCTTCACGCCAGCCGCTGATCGTCTCGATCGCCGCTGGCATCCGTGGTGCCGACCTGTCGCGCTGGCTGGGTTCTTACAGCGCCATCGTGCGCTGCATGCCGAATACCCCGGCGCTGATCGGCATGGGCATCACCGGCATGGTGGCGACGGCGGGGGTGAGCGCTGCGCAGAAGCAGGCAGCGGACGATATTCTGCGTGCCGTCGGCCCGACCGTGTGGCTGGACGACGAAGCGCAGATCGATGCCGTGACAGCGGTGTCGGGCAGCGGACCCGCCTACGTGTTCTACTTCATTGAAGCGATGCAGCAGGCCGCGCAGGAAATGGGCCTGAGCGCCGAGCAGGGCAAGCAGCTGGCGCTGGCGACCTTCACGGGCGCGGCGCAACTGGCGCAGCAATCGGAGGAACCGGTCACGCTGCTGCGCGAGCGGGTCACATCGAAAGGCGGCACTACCTACGCAGCGCTGACCAGCATGGAAGCGGCCGGCGTCAAACCGGCGATCATCGCCGCCATGAAAGCGGCGGCCGCGCGTGGCCGCGAAATGGGCGACGAACTGGGCGCGGCCAGCTAGGCTGCAGCACAGCATCAACAACGAGCGAGGAAAACATGAGCAACAGCCGCCGGATTTTCATGCTGGGCAGCAGCGCCGCCGCGCTAACTGCCATGTTTGCGCGCAGTGCCGGCGCGCAGGAACGCCAGCCCCTGCGGGAAGACGAAGCGCAAGCGCGTGAATTCCACTACGTCAGCAACGCCGACAAAGTCGACCCGAAAAAATTCCCCGACTTCAAAGCGGGCGACCGATGCAGCAAATGCCAGATCTATGAAGATGGCCCCAATGACATGGGCGCCTGCCCGTTGTTCGCCAACCGGCTGGTCGCAGCGGCCGGCTGGTGCACCTCGTTCGGCTAATCAAACCGGGGTCAGATCCGACATTCAGACACGAGCTGAACCTTAACCGGGGTCAGATCCGACATTCGGACACGAGCTGAACCTTAACCGGGGTCAGATCCGACATTCAGACACGAGCTGAACTGAATCTAGAGCATTACCGCAGAGTTTGTGTCTAGATGTCGGATCTGACCCCGGGTTTTAGAGTCTATTACGGCAGAGCTTGTGTCCGGATGTCGGATCTGACACCGGTTTTTATTTGCGGCTGATGAGTAGGCCGACGGCGAGGCCGACGGCGGCGCCGATGCCGACCGATTTCCACGGATTGTCATGAATGTAGGCGTCGGTGCTGCGCGCGACGCTGCGGCTGCGTGCTTTCAGACTCTGCTGTAGCTGCTGCAGGTCGGTTCTGGCGGTTTGCAGCGTTGCGTTGAATTGCTGGCGGGCGGCGCTGTCCGATGTGCTACTGGCAGCTCCAGCGCCGTCACTCTCGTCGCCTTGCTGCAGCCAGCCTTCGGCGGCGTCTATCGAGCTCTTGAGTTCGTTCATCAGGCGGACGCGCGCTTCGGCACTGGCGGCCTGACTATCGGCAATGTCCTGACCATTCTGCTGGTTCTGTTCCATGCTGTTCTCTCGGATGGGGCGGGGATCCTGTATTGTGGGCAGCGCAGGGCGCTGGCGCTTGCGCTGCCTCAATAGGATTAACGGAACGCGTAGTCCAGCAAGACACCTGCAAAGACGGCGGCGCCCAGCCAGTTGTTGTGGCGGAAGGCGCGGAAGCAGGCGTCGCGCTCGCGGCCGCGGATCAGGGTGTAGTGGTAGGCGGCGATGCCGGCGGCCACGACGATACCGGCGAGGAAGTACAGACCCAGTCCCAGCATCTGGCCGCACAGCAGTAGCAGGCCCAGATGGGCGGCATAGCACAGCATGATGGCAGCGACGTCATAGCGACCAAAGGTGATGGCCGAGGTTTTGATGCCGATTTTTAAGTCGTCGTCGCGGTCCACCATGGCGTAGGCGGTGTCGTAGGCTACAGCCCAGAACACATTACCCAGCAGGAGTAGCCAGGCGACCAGCGGTACGCTGTTCTGTATGGCGGCAAACGCCATCGGGATGCCGAAGCCGAAGGCGATGCCCAGATAGGCTTGCGGGATGGCGAAGAAACGTTTGAAGTAAGGGTAGCTGGCAGCAATCAGGACGGCCGCCACGGAGAGCTGTTTGGTCAGGGCGTTGAGCGGCAGGATCAGGCAGAACGACAGCACGGCCAGCAGGCCGGCGATGGCTAGTGCTTCTTTGCCGCTGATGCGTCCGCTCGTGATGGGCCGTTCGGCAGTGCGCTTGACGTATTTATCGAAATCCTGATCGGCGTAGTCGTTGATGGCGCAACCGGCCGAGCGCATCAGCAGGGTGCCGAGCGCGAAGATCAGTACGATCTGTGGATCGGGGTGCCCGTTTGCTGCAATCCACAGCGCACACAGGGTGGGCCATAACAGCAGCAGGGTGCCGATGGGTTTGTCGAGTCGGACCAGACGGTAATACAGTGCCAGCTTGTTCATTATGTGTGCGACCGGGCGGGAAAGTGATAATTATCGCAAATCCCGCGCGCTTGCGCTGATTTGAAGGCGAGCCGGAGCGCAGTTGTCGCGCTGCCATTTGCGCCTTGGGCTGTTTTAGCTGTCGGTCTGGACTGGCGTGATGCCGGGCAGGTTGCAGTTAGCGACGGCGGCGCAGACGGCGTCGATGGCGGCTTTGCGGGTGAAGCTCTTGCGCCAGACGATCACCACGCGGCGCGACGGCACCGGATGGTCGAAGGGACGGAATTGCAGCATGCCATCCTTGGTATCCATGTCCGGCACCGAGGCGCGCGGCAGCACGGTCAGGCCAATGCCACTGGCGACCATGTGGCGGATGGTTTCCAGCGAGGAGCCTTCGAAGGTGCGCTGCATGCCGTTGCCCGGCGTGGCGTAGCGCGCCATTTCCGGACAGACTTCCAGCACCTGATCGCGGAAGCAGTGACCGTTGCCCAGCAACAGCATGTTTTCCGTTTTCAGATCATCGGCGGGGATGCTGCGCCGTTTGCACCAGGCGTGCTGGGCTGGCATGGCGACCACGAACGGCTCGTCGTACAGGGCCTGCACGGACATGCCGTGTTCGGGCAGCGGCAGTGCCATGATGGCGGCATCGAGTTCGCCCTGACGCAGCATTTCCAGCAGCTTGACGGTGTAGTTTTCCTGCAGAATCAGCGGCATCTGCGGCATGCTGCTGATCATGCCTTTGACCAGCGGCGGCAGCAGATACGGGCCGATGGTGTAGATCACACCGAGCCGCAACGGGCCGGCCAGCGGGTCTTTATTCTGTTTGGCGAGTTCCTTGATGGCGGCAGTCTGTTCCAGCACGCGCTCGGCCTGCGCGACGATCTGCGCACCCAGCGGCGTGACGGAGATTTCCGCGCCGCCGCGTTCGAATAGTACGACGCCCAGTTCGTCTTCGAGTTTCTTGATCGCGACCGAGAGGGTGGGCTGGGCAACGTAGCACGCTTCGGCAGCGTGGCCGAAGTGTTTGGCTCGTGCAACAGCGACGATGTATTTCAGTTCGGTCAGAGTCATGCGGGTATTTGAACACAGCCTATGCTGGTATGCAATAAAACTCACCCGATTGTCGTGTCTGCACCGATATAATGCAGATTGCTCAGAAGCATCGAAAGGCTGGTATGTCCTCTCCACTTGGTCCGCAAGAAGCGCAAGCCTATCTGCATAAATTGCTCAGGGCGATGCATCAGATGGGCGCTTCCGATCTGTTTATCGCCGCCGATTTCCCGCCCAGTGTGAAGGCGCAGGGCGCCATGAAGCCGCTCAGCCAGCAGAAACTGAGCGGGCCGGTGACGCGTGCGCTGGCCTTGTCGATCATGAACGAGAAGCAGCAGCAGGAGTTTGAAACCGAGCTTGAATGTAATTTCGCCATCTCGCTACCTGATCTGTGCCGCTTTCGCGTGAACGTGTTTGTGCAGCAGCAGTGTGTGAGCATGGTGATCCGGACGATTGCCGCAGAAATTCCTAATTTCGAGAAGCTGGCGCTGCCGGAAGTGCTCAAGGACGTGATTATGAGCAAACGCGGGCTGGTGCTGGTGGTCGGTGGTACCGGTTCCGGCAAGTCGACCACGCTGGCGGCCATGATCGATTACCGCAACGCCAACTCGGCCGGGCACATCATCACGGTGGAAGATCCGGTCGAATACGTCCACAAGAATAAACAGTGTCTGGTGACGCACCGCGAGGTAGGCGTCGATACGCTGTCTTGGCATAACGCCCTGAAAAACACCTTGCGGCAGGCACCCGATGTGATTCTGATCGGCGAGATCCGCGATACGGAAACCATGGAGCATGCGATTGCGTTTGCCGAGACGGGGCATCTGTGTCTGGGCACGCTGCACGCTAATAACGCCAATCAGACCATGGACCGCATCATCAATTTCTTCCCCGAGGAGCGCCGCAACCAGTTGCTGATGGATCTGTCGTCGAACTTGCGGGCCATTGTGTCGCAGCGTCTGATTCGCACCGAAGATGGCACGGGCCGCAAGGCGGCCATCGAAATTCTGCTGAATACGCCGACCATTGCCGAGATGATTTTTAAAGGGAATTTCCAGAACATTAAGGAGATCATGCACAAATCCCGTGAACTGGGCATGTGTACCTTCGACCAGGCGCTGTATGAACTCTATAATAGCGGCCACATTGCCTATGAAGAGGCGCTGCGCAATGCCGACTCGGTGAACGGTTTGCGCCTGCAGATCAAGCTGCACGGCGGCCGTCAGGAGGCTGGCAGCGCGAGCGCAGCCGGTGCCGGGTCGCTCAGCATGCAGCTCGATGAAGCGTCGCCGGACGACGATCAAGCGATCCAATAATCAGTCTATAGTCAGTATCAACCGAGGAAGTAATACATGCCACAATTCGAAAAGAAAATCTGCAGCCGCGACGAGCTGGCAGCGCGCGTGGCAGCGCTGCCCAAGCCCGTAGTCATGACCAACGGTGTGTTTGACATCCTGCACCGTGGCCACGTTACCTATCTGGCACAGGCGCGTGCACTGGGCGCGTCACTGGTGGTGGCGGCGAATACCGACGCTTCCGTCAAGCGTCTGGGCAAGGGCGATGACCGTCCGCTCAACACCTGCGAAGACCGCATGGCGGTGCTGGCCGCCTTGCAAGCGGTCGATCTGGTGGTCGATTTTGATGAGGATACGGCGCTCGAAGCAGTGCTGGCAGCGCGTCCGGAAATTTACGCCAAGGGCGGCGATTACCGCATGGATGAAATCCCCGAAGGGTTGGCCGTGCTGGCCTATGGCGGCGAGGCCGTCGCGATCAATTTCGAACACGATCGTTCGACCACCAAGCTGTTGACCAAGGTGCGCGCGCAGCGGCCTTGATGCACTAAGGTGGCTTTTACTGCCGGGCGCTAGCCCGGCAGTCTTGCAACTTTGCCGTCTCAGGCGCCGCCGGCGTAGCCGTTCTGGCGCCACGCTTCAAATACCACCACCGCCACCGTGTTCGACAGATTCATGCTGCGGTTATCGGGGCGCATCGGCAGGCGGATGCGCTGGGCCGGTGCAAAGCTGTCGCGCAGCGCCGGTGCCAGACCGCGCGTTTCCGAACCGAACACGAACACATCGCCGGGCTGGAACGTTGCCTGCGCAAACGGCGAGGAACCGTGGGTGGTCATGGCGAACATGCGCTGCGGATCGGGTTGTACGGCCGCCAGAAACGCGGCCCAGTCGGCGTGCACCTGCATGCGCGCGTATTCGTGGTAATCGAGGCCGGCGCGTTTCAGTTTGCTGTCATCGAGTGGAAAGCCGAGCGGCTCGATCAGATGCAACTGCACGCCCGTGTTGGCGCACAGGCGGATCACATTGCCCGTGTTGGGTGGAATTTCTGGCTCGACGAGTACGACATGAAACACGGACTTCTCCTTGATACGGTTTAACGGGGTGGGGTGCGGGCAAACACCAGATTACTGACCCGGCTGGCGCCATAACGGCGCAG
>JAIELO010000334.1 GCA_019752915.1 Burkholderiaceae bacterium | reverse complement strand
CTGTAGCTGGCCATCTGCCAGGCCGGTGCGCCACCGATCAGCAGCGCCAGACAGTTATGGTTAGTCACCAGTGGCAGACACACCATGCCTTCGCTACCGAGCATGCGGAACAGCTGTTCTTCCGCCACATTCAGATCCGGCGCATGGCGGCTCACATAGGTCAGCTTGCCATCCAGCGCGGCGGCAGCCACCACCCCGCCCTTGTTCAGAGGGATACTGAATTCGGCCAGTCGCTGCTGCTGCTCACCGGTCGCCACGCCATGCAGGGCATGACCCGTCGGATCGGCCATCAGCACCACGGCATTTTCAAAATCAAACAGGATGCGCGCCGAACGCGCGATCGATTCCAGCAACCCGGCTTCGCCCTGCTGGCGTGCAAAAGTCTGGCCCATTTCCGACACCAGCACCATATTGCGGACTTCTTCGGAGAGGCGCTGCTGCACCGGATCGACCAGCGGCGGCGCATACGCGGCCGGGGTCGGAATATCGTCGGCACCAGTCAGATCGATGCCCAGATAGGCGGCCGATTTTTCCACCTGCCGCGCGGCGCTCTGGCTGATCTGCTCGAGCGCTTCGCCATCCAGACCGCACAAATGTGCCGCCTCGTCGATGGCCGGGTCTTCGTCGCGGTGGAAGCACAGCAGATGCGCGAGACGCACAGTGCGAATCAGCGGATGGGCCGACTCCAGCCGGGCCAGCGGTTCGTGGTGATACAGCACGCTATCGGCCAGGAAGGAATCCAGATGCCAGCGTTCGATCAGCCAGGCGCCCGCTTCCGAGTGGGTAATCTGCAGGGTGCGTTGTTCGACGGCGCATAGATCTTCGTCGTCGCGCGCCATGAAGTTGAAAGCGTATTCTTTGGGTGCGGTCGCCAGCAAGGCCAGTCGGCCGACGTTATGCAGCAGGCCGGCCAGATAGGCTTCTTCGACGTGCGGATAGTCCATCTGCTTGGCGATTTCGCGGGCGATCACCGCCGTGGTCAGGGAACCTTTCCAGAAACCGCGCAAATCGGTGCTGCCCGAGTGGGGGAAGCTATTAAAGGTCTGGAATACCGACTCGCTGATGACCAGCGTCTTGATCATGTCGGTGCCGAGCGACACCAGTGACTGTTCCAGCCCCACGGCGCGCGAGCCGCGATGGTAGGCCGAACTATTGGCAACCGTCAGAATCTTGCTGGTCATCGCCGCATCTTTGGCGATCAGCGCCGCCAGTTCGGGCATCCCTGCATCATCAGCCTGCAAGTGCTCGATCAGCTTGATCAGGATCTGCGGCATGGCCGGCAGACGTGCGATCAGCAGACGGTTGCGGATATCTTGGTCAGGTTGATGCATCGTATCTGGCGGTTGTTTGGGCCGGGAAATATTGTCTAAAAAAATTATACTAACATAAACCGAACCACAAAAATTTACCGCCGGTAAGATTTCTGATTCAACTAATTGAATTTCCCGCCGTTAATCCTTAGTTCACCGTTCGTGGTCCGGATGGCGTAGTAGCATGCTCCGGTAATTGTGTGCCGTCAACCACAAAACGAGAGCAGAGACACTAAATGCCGTCTGTCCTGCGGCTAGCCAGAATACCGACTGTGATAGCACGGGCGCCACCACGCCGGCCACCACCGCCCCCATCAAAGTTGTTGCAAATGATTGACAGGATGCTACCGTGCCACGGATGTGCGGGAACAGATCCAGTGCCAGCAAGGTCGCGCCCGGTGCTACCAGCGACATCCCGAAGGTGTACACGAACAGCGGCAGCACCGACCAGGGTAGCGCTGGCAGACACCAGAAGTGATAGGCCAGATTCACCAGCGTGGCCGAAATCAGCAAACCGAAGCCGATCCCGATCTGTCGCGAAAAAGCCATGCGGCCGGCAATCCGGTTGGCCGCCAGCGCACCGCAGAAAACCCCGCCCACGGCCGGGATGAACAGCCAGCCGAACTGGTGCGGTCCCAAACCCAGATGTCGCGGCAAAAACACAGGTGCCGAGGCGATGTACAGGAATAGGCCGGCAAAATTCAGCGCCACCACCCCGGATTTCAGATGGAACAGCGGGGAGCGCAGGATTTCGCGGTAATTGCGCAGCAACTGGCGCGGGTGAAACGGCTGCCGCTGGGCCGGGGCCAGCGTTTCCGGCAGACGTAGATAGCAATAGCCCCACAACAGCAGGCTATACGCGAGCATGCCGATAAAAATGGCGCGCCAGCCAAACTGCGTCACCACCGCCCCGCCCAGCACCGGCGCAATCGCGGGGGCAATCGAAAAAATCATGGTGACCATCGACAGCAGGCGCGCGGCAGCGGCATCGTTGTGCAGGTCGCGGATAATCGCCCGTCCCACGACGACACCGGCACCGGAAGACATGCCTTGCACGATGCGCCAGAACCACAGCGTATGCACGCTCTCGGCCATGGCACAACCGGTGGTGCCAACCGCAAACGCCAGCAGCGACAGCAGAATCACCCGGCGCCGGCCGAAGGCATCGGACAGCGCACCATGCCACAGCACCATGCCGGCGAAGGACAGCAGGTAGAGCGTCAGGCTTTGCTGCAGCTCCAGCGGGCTGGCCTGCAGACTGGCTTGAATTGCCGGGAAAGCCGGCAGATAGGCGTCGATGGAGAACGGCCCCAGCATCGACAAGGAGGCCAGCAAGGCCGCCAGCGCCGTCGCGCCGGGAATGGCGCGGGACGGCGCGGACGACTGGGCGGACATCGGTGTGACTTACTCCGCTTTCGGCTTGGCTGCTTCGCGGCGGTTAAAGCCGGCCACCATATCGAAGCGGAACAGACGGCATTCCAGCGCACCGTTGAAGAATGGCGTTTTGCGCGCTTCTTTCAGGCGCAGCAGCTTAGGCAGACCCAGATCGGCAGTGAACAGGAACACCGTCCAGCCGGCAAAGCGCTGCTTGAGGGTGGTGCTCAGGGCCGAGTAGAAACTGGTCGCCAGTTCGTCTTCCGGCAGCGAGCTATCGCCACGCACGCCGATCCGCTCGCCGTACGGCGGGTTGGTCAGCAGGATCCCCGGCTGTTCGGTCGGGGCTTTGACTTCCTGTGCTTCGATCTGCTTGAGCGGCACGTCGAACAGAATCCCGGCGCAACGCAGGTTGTGACGGGTCATCGCCACCATGTCACCGGAAATGTCGGAGCCGAAGATGGTCGGCGTTTCCGGCAGCGGATTGGCTTTGATGGCGTTCTTCATGGCCTGCCATGGTGCCGGATCGAAGTCGTTGAAAGCTTCGAAGGCGAAACGGCGGCGTGCACCCGGCGGAATCCCCTGCACCATCTGCGCTGCTTCGCACAGAATGGTACCGGAACCGCACATCGGGTCGAACAGCGGCATGCCCGGCTTCCAGCCTGCCACGCGCAGCAGGCCAGCGGCCAGATTTTCGCGCAGTGGGGCATCACCGGTTTCTTCGCGCCAGCCGCGCTTGAACAGCGCTTCGCCCGAGGTATCGAGGTAGATGGTGAACTGGTGCGCGTCGAGGAAGCCGACGATGCGCATATCCGGTTCGCGGGTGTTCACCGATGGGCGCTTGTCGAACTGGTCGCGGAAGCGATCACAGATCGCGTCCTTGATTTTCAGCGTGGTGAATTCCAGACTTTTCAGTGGCGACTTCACTGCCGTAACGTCCACACGGATGGTGTGGTCGTAGGTGAACCAGTCTTCCCACTGCTGCGCCAGCGTCAGGTCGTAGATATCGTTTTCGTTCTTGTAGCCGGTAACGGCCATGCGCATCAGCACCCGCGAAGCAATGCGCGAATGCAGGTTGATGCGGTAGGAATCAATCAGATCACCGGAGCAGTGCACACCGCCCGGAACCTGATTGTGTACTTTCATGGTGCTGCTGCCCTGAGCGATTTCGCCCAGTTCTTCGGCCAGTGCCGCTTCCATGCCGCGCGGGCATGGGCAAAAATAGGAAGCCATAGGTGTACCTTTTGTCCGTTAAAAAAAATTCGCGCCGTCCCAGCCGGCGCGTTGCTGTCAATCTGATTAGAAGGGCTTCAGCACCACCAGCAGCACGATGGCCAGCATCATGAATACCGGCAGCTCGTTAAACACGCGGAACCACTTGTGGCTGCGGGTGTTGACGCCATTCTCGAATTTGCGCAGCAGCGGGCCACAGGCATGGTGGTAACCCACCAGCAGCGCCACGAAGAACAGCTTGGCGTGCAGCCAGTGCGGCATGTGCCAGCCGTACTGCATGTAGATCAGGATGGCACCGAACACCACCGCGAACACGGCGATCCACATCGAGAAGCGATACAGCTTGCGCGCCATGGTCAGCAAACGCTGGGTCGCCACATCATTGGTTTCCATCGCCAGATTCACGAAGATGCGCGGCAGGTAGAACACGCCGGCCATCCACGAGATCACGAAGAAAATGTGCAGTGCTTTCATCCAGAGCATAGTCATTCCTAGTTACGTACTTCACCGTGGCCAAATACCACGTATTTCAGCGAAGTCAGGCCTTCCAGACCGACCGGGCCGCGTGCATGCAGCTTGTCGTTGGAGATACCGATTTCCGCCCCCAGACCATACTCGAAACCATCGGCAAAGCGGGTCGACGCATTCACCATCACCGACGAGGAGTCGACTTCACGCAGGAAGCGCATGGCGTCGCTGTAGTTCTCGGTGATGATCGCTTCGGTGTGCTTGGACGAATAGTGGTTGATGTGTTCCATTGCCTCGTCAATGCCGTCGACAATCTTCACCGACAGGATGGCGGCCAGATATTCGGTCGACCAGTCTTCTTGGGTGGCCGCCAGCAGATGCGGGTAGCCTGCCGCCTGCAACAGCGCCAGCGCTTCCGCATCGGCGCGCAGTTCCACCTGCTTGGTCGCATACAGCTGCGCCAGTTGCGGCAGCACGGCCGGCGCAATAGCACGCGCGATCAGCAGCGTTTCCATGGTGTTGCAGGTGCCGTAGCGGTGACACTTGGCATTGAAGGCAATCTTCAGGGCTTTTTCAATGTCGGCCTGCGCGTCGATGTAGACGTGGCAGATACCATCGAGATGCTTAATCATCGGCACCGTCGCTTCGGCCATCAGACGCGCAATCAGGCTCTTGCCACCGCGCGGCACGATCACGTCCACATACTGCGGCATGGTGATCAGCGCACCCACGGCAGCGCGGTCGGTGGTATCGACCACCTGCACCGCTTCGGCCGGCAGACCAGCGCCCTGCAAGCCTTCGCGTACCAGTTGCGCCAGCGCGCGGTTGCAGTGGATCGCTTCCGAACCACCACGCAAAATCGTCGCGTTACCGCTCTTGATGCACAGCCCGGCCGCATCCACCGTCACATTCGGACGCGATTCGTAAATGATGCCGATTACACCCAGCGGTACGCGCATCTGCCCGACCTGGATGCCGGACGGGCGGAATTTCATCCCGGAGATTTCACCGATCGGGTCAGGCAGCGCCACGATCTGGCGCAGTCCTTCAACCATGGTGTTAATCGCTTTATCCGACAACGCCAGCCGGTCCAGCATGGCCGCTGCCAGTCCGCTGGCCGCAGCGGCGTCCATATCGCGCTGGTTGGCGGCGCGCAGTTGCGCGGCATCGCGTTCGATCGCGTCGGCAATCAGCGACAGAGCGCGGTTGCGGGTGGCGCTATCGGCACGGGCCATGGCGCGCGATGCAGTGCGCGCCTGCTGGCCCAGTTGTTCCATGTAATGCTTGATATCCATCGTGAATGCTTTCGCTGTGCTAACCGCGCGCGACGTTCAGTGCCAGTTGCAGCATCGCGTCCCACGCGTCGCCGGCATGCGCTTTGGCGCGCAAACCCTTGATCATCTTGTCGACCTGCGCCGCATCCTGCATCGCCGCTTCCAGCGTGGCGAGCGAAATGCGGCGTAGCGCCGGCTCCATCATGCGTTCCTTCGGGCCCCAGATACGGTACTCCTTGAGCAGCGCACCGAGTGGCCGGCCCTGCGCCATGCCTGCCTTGAGCTTGAGCAGCGTGCGGATTTCTTCCGTCACGGCCCATAACACCAGCGGCAGCGCTTCACCTTCGCCCTGCAAGCCTTCCAGCATGCGCACCAGCCGTGCCGGATCACCGGACAGCATCGCTTCACTGAGTTTGAACACGTCGTAACGCGCCACGTTCAGCACCGCATCGTGCACCTGCTCGTAGGTCAGCTTGCCCGGCTCGTGCAGCAGGGCCAGTTTCTGTATCTCCTGATGGGCCGCCAACAGATTGCCTTCCACGCGATCGGCGATGAAATCGATACTCTGCCGGTCAGCGCTCTGCCCTTGTGCGGCAAGGCGCTGGCCTATCCAATTGGGTAACTGGGTCCGTTCCACCTGGGCGATGTCGATATACACCGCCGCCTGTTGCAGGCTGGCGACCCACGCCGCCTTCTGCGTCTGCCAGTCCAGCTTAGGCAGAGTAATCAGGGTCAGGTTGTCGGGACTCAGGTCTTGCACATAATTCTGTAATGCCGCGCCACCATCCTTGCCCGGCTTACCGGTGGGGATGCGCAGCTCGATCAGCTTCTTGTCACCGAACAGCGACAGCGCCTGATTGGCGGCCAGCAGTTCGCCCCATTTGAAGCTGCGTTCGACGGTCAGCACATCGCGCTCGGAATAGCCTTGCGCACGCGCGGCGCGACGGATCTTGTCCGCCGCTTCCAGCGCCAGCAAATGCTCGTCGCTGGTAATCACGTACAGCTGCGCCAGCGATTTGCTTAAATGGCCGTCCAGTGCCTCTAGCCGCAATTGCATGGTAAGCCCTAGCGGCCAGCCGGCACGGAGAGTTGTGGCGGCTTGATGGCGGCAATCCGGCGCATCATCTGCTGCACCAGATCGGTCTGCATGTCCTTGTACAGCAGGGCTTCTTCCTGCTCCTTGGCCAGCAACTGGGTTTCGTTAAAGTCGATCGGCCGGGTCAGCAGAATCTGGGTCGGCGCCAGCAACTCGGCACCCTGACGATCCAGCACCCGGAACACGATGTTGTAGGACAGCAGATACTGCCGTACCCGACCATTGCTGTTCAGCGACAGAATCGTCTTGGTACGGGTCTTTTCCGGATTGGTCAGCACTTCGATCACGCCATCCGCATCCTTGGCTGCCGCCACCACGGTGGTGCCGCCATTGGCGCGGATGTTGCGCTTCAAATCGATCGCCAGTGGCGATGCTTCCGGCAGGCCGACATACATCGTCGGGAACGGCAGCGTGTAATGGCCGCCGTCACCACGC
>JAIELO010000132.1 GCA_019752915.1 Burkholderiaceae bacterium | reverse complement strand
TTTGCAAGCATAACCACCGGGGGGTGTATGAAGCGATACGCAGCGTTACTCAGTAGCGCCCTGATTCTGCTGGCGCCTGTGGTGCAGGCCCAGCAGGCACCTGCCACGCCGGCTATCCCTGTGGCACCCGCTGCACCGGTTGCCCCGGTCAGCCTCCCGCCGCCACCCCTGTATCCCGCCTTGCCGAGCGAAACGCCGGACGAGTTCCACGCGCCGGTCGAGCAGTTCGATTACGTCAAACGCAGCGTGATGATTCCGATGCGCGATGGCGTCAAGCTCAACACCGTCATCATCGTGCCGCGTGGCGCCAGCCGTGCGCCGATTCTGCTCACCCGCACGCCGTATAACGCCGCCGAACTGACTGCCCACGCGGAAAGCTCGCAGCTCGAATCCATTCTGCAGGGCTACGACAATGCTGCCGATGTAGTGGTGCAGGGCGGTTATATCCGCGTGATGCAGGACGTGCGCGGCAAGCACGGCTCGGAAGGCGATTACGTGATGAACCGGCCGCTGGCCGGTAGCAGCTTCAATCCCACGCCCGTCGATCATTCCACCGACACTTGGGATACCATCGAATGGCTAATTCACAACATCCCTGAATCGAACGGTAAAGTCGGCATCATCGGCATTTCCTACGATGGCTATCTGCCGCTGATGGCACTGGTGCGCCCCCATCCGGCCCTGAAAGCGTCGGTGCCGATGAATCCCATGGTCGATGGCTGGCGCGGCGATGACTGGTTCCACAATGGCGCGTTCCGGCAAGTGAATCTGGCCTATATTCTGGAACAGGTCGCGACCCGTCATGGCGATGCCAAGTGGTACAGCAGCCACTACGATGACTACGATACCTTTCTGAGCGCCGGCTCGGCCGGTGCACTGGCCCGCCAGCGCGGGCTCGAGCAGGTAGGCTTCTGGCGCAAGCTGTCCGCCCATCCCGACTATGACAAGTTCTGGAGCGAGCAGGCCATGGATCAGCTGCTGGCACGCCAGCCGGTGACGGTGCCGACTATGCTGGTGCATAGCTGGTGGGATGCGGAGGATATTTACGGCGCACTGGCCGTGTATCGCGCCATCAAGCCGCAGGATAAGGATAATCAGGTGTATCTGGTGATGGGGCCGTGGGATCATGGCGGCGCCATCGGCGAAGGCAGCAAGCTTGGCGCGCTGCGTTTTGGTAGCGATACGGCTTTGCACTTCCGCCAGCAGATCCTGCGGCCATTTCTCGATCATTATCTGAAAGACGCGGCGCCGCCGCTGACTATTGCGCCCGTGTCGGCGTTTGAAACGGGCAGTAATCAGTGGCGCGCGCTCAAGCAGTGGCCGAGTGGCTGCAATAGTGGCTGCGCCAGTACGCCGACTGCGCTGCGACTGGGCGCGCAGGGCAAGCTGAGCCTGAACCGGCTGGCATCGCCCGGCGCCAGTGTGACGGCGCCGGCCCTGCCGCAGGCCTATGATGAATATGTGTCCGATCCGGCCAAGCCGGTGCCCTACCGTGCGCGCCCCATCATGGCGGTCGGCTACGACGAAGCCAAAGGGCAGAGCTGGCCACGCTGGCTGGTCGACGATCAGCGCGAAGCGTCTGGCCGCCCCGATGTGCTGAGCTATACCAGTGAGGTGCTCACCGCACCGGTCAAAATCAGTGGCGAGCCGATCGCCCGTCTACTGGCCTCCACCAGTGGCACGGACGCCGACTGGGTGGTCAAGCTGATCGATGTGTATCCCGATCAGGTCGCAGCGCAGCCGGAAATGGGCGGCTACCAGCTGATGGTGTCAGCCGACATCTTCCGTGGTCGCTACCGTGAAACGCTGACGCAAGCACGTCCGCTAAGCGCGGATACACCGCTGGCTTACCAGTTTGCCCTGCCAGCGGCCAACCACGTGTTCCTGCCCGGACATCGCATCATGGTGCAGATCCAGTCCAGCTGGTTCCCCCTGTATGACCGCAATCCGCAAACTTTTGTACCGAACATCCTGTTTGCCCAGCCGGCCGATTATCGCAAAGCCACCCAGCGCATCTACCACGATAGCTATATCGAACTGCCGCTGATCACCGCCAAGCGCTGATCAGCGCCACATGCTATCGCGCTGGGCCGACGGGTTACGGTGAATTACAGCTCGGTGCGCAGGGCGAACAGTTCGGGGAACAGTACGACGTCGAGCATCTTGCGCAGGTAGCTGACGCCGGCAGTACCGCCGGTACCGGTTTTAAAGCCGATGATCCGTTCCACCGTGCTGACATGGCGGAAGCGCCAGAAACGGAAGGCCGTTTCCAGGTCCACCAGCTTCTCGGCCAGTTCATACAGTGCCCAGTAGCGCTGCGGGTCGCCATACACGGTCAGCCAAGCCTGCTTGACGGAGTCATCGGCCCTGGTGGGCTGGGTCCAGTCGGCGTTCAGGCGTTCCGCTGCAATCGGCAAGCCGTTGCGAGCCAGTAATTTGATGGCTTCGTCATAGACCGACGGCGTGCGCAGCGCCTGATCGAGTAGGGTGAAGGTCGGCGTGTTGCTGGCGTGAACGTTGAGCAGCGCGGCATTCTTGTTGCCGAGAATGAACTCGATCTCGCGGTACTGGTAGGACTGGAAGCCGGACGAGGCGCCCAGATACGGCCGGATGGCGGTGTATTCGGGCGGGGTCATGGTGGCCAGCACATCCCAGGCGTGCACTAGTTGATCCATGATGCGGGCCACGCGGGCCAGCATCTTGAAGGCCGGCGCCAGGTCATCCGATTGCAGGTGGGCGCGCACCGCGTGCATTTCGTGCAGCATCAGCTTCATCCACAGTTCGCTGGTCTGGTGCTGGACGATGAACAGCATTTCATTGTGATTCGGCGACAGCGGGTGCTGGGCGGACAGAATCTGCTCCAGCCCCAGATAGTCGCCATAGCTCATATCGTTGCTGAAGTCCATCTGGGCGCCGTGCCACTGCTGGCCGGCGGCGGGCGCGGCGCTGGCATGCATCGGGCAGCCGCTGGGCGGAGTATTGGTTGCGGTCATAATAGGCTCGGGTCAGGTGACGGCGTCGCGGCGGGCGTCGATATCGTAAGTCTGGCGTTCCAGAATGTCGGACAGAATCTCGACCGCATCCCAGACATCGGTAAAACTGGTGTACAGCGGCGTGAAGCCGAAGCGCATGATGGCCGGTTCACGGTAGTCGCCTATCACGCCACGGGCGATCAGGGCTGCCATCACCGCATAGCCGTGCGGATGGGTGAAGCTGACGTGGCTGCCACGGCGGGCGTGCTCGCGTGGCGTGACCAGTCCTAGCGGGTGAGCCGCGCAACGTTGCTCGACCAGCGTGATAAACAGGTCGGTCAGGGCCAGTGACTTGGCGCGGATCGCGTCCATACTGGTGAGCTCGAACACGTCCAGCCCGCATTCCACCATGGCCAGTGACACCACCGGCTGGGTGCCGCACAGGGCGCGCGCAATGCCGTTGGCGGGCGCGAAGTCCGGTGCCATGGCGAACGGCGCGGCATGACCCCACCAGCCCGACAGCGGTTGCTGGAAGCGCGCCTGATGTTTTGCCGGTACCCAGATAAAGGCCGGCGCACCGGGGCCACCATTCAGATACTTATAGGTGCAGCCAACCGCCAGATCGGCGCCGTCGGCATGCAGATCGACCGGCACGGCACCTGCCGAGTGCGCCAGATCCCAGATAATCAGGGCGCCCGCCGCGTGGGCGAGGGTGCTGGTGGCGCGCATATCGTGCTGGTAGCCGGTGCGGTAATTGACGTGGGTCAGCATCACTACGGCGGTATCGGCATCGACGGCACTGGCCAGTTCGGCCACATCGTCGATCAGGCGCACGCGGTAGCCGCGCTCGAGCCACTGGCTCAGGCCCTGTGCCATATAGATATCGGTCGGGAAATTGGAGCGTTCGGTGACGATTACCCGGCGCGCTGCCCGGGCCGGATCGCTGGCCTGCATGTGCAGTGCCGCAGCCAGTGCCTTGAACAGATTGATCGAGGTGGTATCGGTGACCACGACTTCACCGGCGGCGGCACCGATCAGCGGCGCCAGCCGGTTGCCGAGCCGGCCGGGCAGCTCGAACCAGCCGGCACTATTCCAGCTACGGATCAGATCATGGCCCCATTCGCGGGCAATGACTTGCTGCGCGCGGGCGAGGGAGGCATGGGGGCGGGCACCCAGCGAGTTGCCATCCAGATAAATTACACCGGCGGGCAAATCGAACTGGGCACGCAGGGGCGCGAGCGGATCGAGCGCGTCGCGGGCGAGGCATGCATTGCGAGTTGTCATTTTGTAACTTTCTTGCAGTGGATCGATACTTTAAGCTTCAATAAATTGCCAAGGATGCCAGTGTAACAGGTCGGCAGGGCTTTTTTACGCCCCCAACATAGGCTGGAACCCGCATGGAACCGTGCTTTGCGAACTTTTTTAAATTTTTTTCGATTTTTTTCAAAAAAACCCTAAAGTTCCCCAAAACCCTGCCGATACCCTTTACAAGATACGCAGAAAAGCGTCTCCAGGCAGTCAAAAAAAGCGCAAATATTTTTAAATTATTTTCGCTGGAACCCTAAAGTTCCTGAAAAAGCTGCCGTAACAGGGTTAGATGTAGCAAAAAAGAGTCGCTAGAAACGGAATTTTTATTTCACAGCAGGGCTTTTTTTGAAGATCGAAAACCGCAAAAAACCTACGCCGCAAGGGCGTGGATGAGTGATCGGCGAGTGTTTGTCAGACAAACACCGACTGGTCGCGTTCGTCATTTCCTGGAAAAAAATACGGAGTTTGTCTACTACTCCGATTTTTGTTGCTCACGCAGAATGTATCTCACTGGAAACGCAAATGTGTTCCGCAGTGTGGATAACGGACTAGGAGATGGAAATGACTGCTAACGATATGATGGCTGAAATTCGCGATGCCAACCTGAGCTACCTGATGCTGGCTCAGCAAATGATTCGCGCTGATAAAGTCACGGCAATCTTCCGCCTGGGCATCGCCGCCGAAATCGCTGACCTGATCGAAGGCATGAGCAATGCGCAGATTCTGAAGCTCGCTGGCGGCAATATGATGCTGGCCCGCTTCCGCTTCGATGACAGCGCCATCCTGTCGATGCTGACCAATTACAATAAAGACCGCGTACTGGCCCAGTCGCACGCCGCCATCCTGATGGCCGGTCAGCCAGTCGAAGAAATCGCGTAATTGCCCACTTTTACAGCGGAGTGCAGATCATGTCCAAGAAAAGCGTAGTGACGGAAGCCCAGGAAATTCAGCTGGCCATCGAACTGATCCAACTCGGTGCGCGCCTGCAATTGCTGGAATCGGAAGTCTCGCTGTCGCGTGAACGTCTGCTCAAGCTGTACAAAGAACTGCGTGGCGTATCGCCACCGAAAGGGATGTTGCCGTTCTCGACCGACTGGTTCCTGACCTGGCAGCCGAACATCCATTCCTCGCTGTTCATGAATATCCATAAGTTTCTGACCGAACATGCAGGCGCCACGGGCATCGAAGCCGTGATGAAAGCCTATAAACTGTATCTGGAGCAGATGCCGCCGGAACCGGGCGAAGAGCCGTTGCTGTCGCTGACCCGCGCCTGGACGCTGGTGCGTTTCTTCAGCAGCAAAATGCTGGAACTGGCGCCTTGCGGTAAATGCCAGGGTAAATTCGTGGTCAACACCATGGACCTGCACGGTAGTTATGTATGCGGCCTGTGCCACATGCCTTCGCGTGCCGGTAAAACCAAAAAAGCCCGCGACGCTGATCAACTGGCCGCGTGACATCCCCCTCTCGTCATCTCTCCTATCTGCAGCGCGTAGGGCGGGCTCCCGCCATACGCGCTTTGCTTATTCAGGCAGTCAGCATGCCGCTGACTCTGCTAACGCTGTACTTATTAGCACGCCTGCACTTTCCCCTCAACGAACTGAGTCCGGTGCTACTGCAAGGTGGCTGGGCTGGGCTGCTGACCTGGCGGCTGGGGCTGGCGCGCTGGTGGCGCTGGATACAGCTGCTGTTTCCGGCTGCCTTGCTACTGGCGCTGACCCTGCAGTTGCCGCCATGGCTGTTTCTGGTGGCGTTCTTACTGTCACTGGGCTGGTACTGGTCTACCTTCCGCACGCAGGTGCCGTATTACCCGTCTACGCCAGTCATCTGGGATGCGGTGCGTCAAGTGTTGCCGGCCGATCAGGCTGTGCGTATGATCGATATCGGCAGTGGTCTGGGTGGTCTGGTGCTGTATCTGGCACGCCAGCGTCCGCAGGCAGACTGCGTCGGGATCGAACTGGCGCCTTTGCCGTGGCTATATAGCTGGCTGCGCGCCCGTCTGGCTGGCAGTCGTGCCCGTTTCCTGCTGGGCGATTACGAGAAGCTTGATTTTGCGCAGTTTCAGCTGGTGTTCGCCTATCTGTCGCCGGCCGCCATGTCGGCATTGTGGCGCAAGGCGCGTGCCGAGATGCTGCCGGGTAGTATGCTGCTCAGTTACGAGTTTGCGATCGAAGGGCAGTCGCCCGACCAGACCATCTATGCCACAGAGAACGGCAAGCCACTTTACATATGGTACTTTTAAGCATCATTTAGCGTTATTCACTTGCCCACGCCCCCCTACTCACGCTATTGTAGTTCCATATGTAAATTTTATTGAAACCGGACGCCACATTGCGGCGCACATCTCTGGTTTCACTCTAGGGAGGCGGGCACTTGTTAGTCATCATTGGATATGTAGTGGTAGTCGTGGGCGTGTTCGGCGGGTATGCCGCGTCCGGCGGCCACCTGGCGGTTCTGTTCCAGCCACTGGAGCTGGTGATGATCGGCGGCGGTGCGTTTGGCGCATTCATGGTCGGCAATACGCCGAAAGCGCTGAAGGCGACGCTGGCCGCGCTGCCCACCGTGCTGAAGGGCTCGCCCTACACCAAAGACCTGTATATGGAGATGATGTCGCTGCTGTTTGACGTACTCTCCAAAGTCCGCAAGGAAGGTCTGATGTCGATTGAAGGCGACATCGAGAATCCCGAGCAAAGTCCGGTGTTCAGTAAATATCCGAGCGTGCTGAAAGATCACCACATTGTTGAATTCATGACCGATTACCTGCGCCTGATGGTGTCCGGGAATATGGACGCGATGCAGATCGAGAATCTGATGGACATGGAAATCGAAACTCACCACCACGAGGGCGCCATTCCTGCCCACGCGATTGCCAAACTGGGCGACGGTATGCCGGCCTTCGGTATTGTGGCGGCGGTGATGGGGGTG
>JAIELO010000113.1 GCA_019752915.1 Burkholderiaceae bacterium | reverse complement strand
ACAAAACAACGGTTGGGCGGGCATCGTGGTGGATGGCTGCATCCGCGATACGGACGAGATCAATGCCTGCCAGATCGGCGTGCGGGCACTCGCGGCACACCCGCAAAAGAGCAGTAAGGACGGTGCCGGCACGTGCCAGATGACGGTGCAGATTCAAGGGGTGCAAGTGCGTCCGGGCGACTGGATTTATGCCGACGCGGACGGCATTCTGGTAGCGCAGCAGGCGCTAGCGTGCTAAGCTGTACGATATGAATTAGCAAACTAAGTTGACTGATGGGAACTATTATGCAAAAACTGCTGCTTGCACTGGTGTGCGCGAGTGCCGCGCTGACGGCTCAGGCTGCCGTGGTGTCGTCGCTGCCGGGCGGTACGGTGCTGGATATGCCGTCGGGAACTTTCGATGAAGCACATGTATTCGGACCGCAAACCTTGTCGGATGGCGTCACGTGGCAAAGCGATAGTGAGACCCAATTGTTTGGCTACGCTGGCCACTACGGATTCAATTTAAATGGTTATTGGAGCGGCTTGCCCATGGCTGCTGCCAATGATGCCTCCAGCAAGATGCAACTGGCATTTGCCAAGCCGGTGGGGGCGGTCGGTGCGCTGTTTAATTACTCGCCCAACCTGGGTAACGCCACCATTGCGGTCTACGATGCCAACCACGTGCTGATTGAATCGACGGTGCTGCAGATTGCGCTGCCGTCTGACAGTGTGAATCAGGGCGTGTTTTACGGCTTCCGTGCGAGTAGTGCCAACATCAGCTACTTTGAAATGTCGGGGGCATTTATCGGTGCCGCCAACTTTATGGTGGCCGCAGTGCCCGAACCGGCCACCTATGGCATGCTGCTGGCAGGACTGGGCATGCTGGGACTGCTCGCGCGCCGACGCCGTCACTAACTTCCCCGATCGCCGCCAGTTTCTGCAGCGCGCATAGCCAGTCGCGGCTGCGGCAAACATCCCCCTCCGTTTGACGACGCAGGGGGATTTTTTTCATCTGGCGACATCTTCATTTCACATTGCGGCATCGACCCGTTCGCGCCGCAGCGTAATTCTTCCATTTTAAGAAATGGATTTCCGCATCCTGAAAAATATTTGCCAAGTGATTGATTCTGAATGATTTAAATTCGATCATGTGTCTTATATAAGACTATTTGTGCGCAGCACAAAAGGTCTATCATGGATTCAAGGAATTTTATTTTTTGCAGGGGAAGAACATGATGTCCACTCGAGAACAGCAAATTGCCGCACTTCAGCAGGAATGGGATACCGATCCGCGCTGGGCAGGTGTGCGGCGCACCTATAGCGCGGCCGATGTGGTGCGACTGCGCGGCTCGCTGCCGATCAGCCATACGCTGGCGCAACGCGGCGCAGAAAAGCTGTGGCGCCTGCTGCAGCAGGAGTCGCAGGTCCACGCGCTGGGCGCGGTCACCGGTAATCAGGCTTTGCAGCAGGTTAAGGCTGGCCTGAAAGCGATTTATCTGTCCGGCTGGCAGGTAGCGGGCGATGCCAATCTGGCCGGTGAAATGTATCCTGACCAGTCGCTGTATCCCGTCAACTCGGTGCCGACGGCCGTAAAACGTATTAATAACACTTTGCAGCGAGCCGATCAGATTCAATGGTCGGAAGGGCGCGACGAGATCGATTATTTCGCGCCCATCGTCGCCGATGCGGAAGCCGGCTTCGGCGGGGTGCTCAATGCCTACGAGCTGATGAAGGCCATGATCGAGGCGGGTGCGGCCGGTGTGCACTTCGAAGATCAACTGGCCTCGGCCAAGAAGTGCGGCCATATGGGCGGCAAAGTGCTGGTGCCAACCCGCGAGGCCATCGAGAAGCTGACGGCCGCGCGTCTGGCGGCCGATGTGATGGGCACGCCGACGCTGCTGATTGCCCGCACCGACGCCGACGGTGCCGATCTGCTGATTTCGGACATCGACGAATATGACCGGCCGTTCTGCACCGGCGAGCGCACCGTGGAAGGCTTCTACAAGGTACGCAAGGGGCTGGAGCAGGCGGTGGCGCGGGCGCTGGCGTATGCGCCGTTTGCCGATCTGGTGTGGTGCGAAACGGGCAAGCCGGATCTGGCCTATGCCAAGCGTTTCGCCGAAGCGATTCATGCCCAGTTCCCCGGCAAGCTGCTGGCCTACAATTGCTCGCCATCGTTTAACTGGAAGAAAAATCTGGACGACGCCACCATCGCCCGCTTCCAGCGCGAACTGGCGGCAATGGGCTATAAATTCCAGTTCATCACACTGGCCGGTTTCCATGCGCTCAATTACAGCATGTTCCATCTGGCGCATGGCTATGCGCGGCGCCATATGACGGCCTTTGTGGAATTGCAGGAAGCGGAGTTTGCTGCCGCCGAGCGCGGCTTTTCGGCCGTCAAGCATCAGCGCGAAGTCGGAACCGGTTATTTTGACGAAGTGACCCAGTGTATCCAGCGCGGCCTGTCGTCGACCACCGCACTGCAGGGTTCGACGGAAGACGAGCAGTTCTTCGAAGCGCGGGTGGCATAAGGGCTAGTCGGGGAATGGCCGTAGCGCAGACGCGCGCTACGGCCAAGGCCTCAAGGTTTGCCGAGGTGCTGGCACAGATGCTGTTTCAGGCGCTCCTGGAAGCTGTCGATGTCATCGATGGTGGCGAGATCGTCGTCCACCTCCAGTTGATGGGTCTTGTGACCGGGCGCGAACGACACGGTCGCTTCGATCTGACCTTGCTGCTCGCTCAGCGAGTGGCCCTGAACGGCGCCGAGGATATTGTCCTGGTCGTCAGTAATGATGGTCATCTTCATGACATGCCTCCGCCTTGCAGATTGTGGAAAGCGCCACCGACGCCGTTATTGTGGATCTGCACAAAGTAGGTGGCATTGCCGTTGTTCTCTTTGCGCTTGCCTTGCTGGTCTGCCATGTGTACCGCCCCCTGGTTGGGGGCTTTCACGTCGGCCGAGGCAAACTGGGTGCCGTGATCGCCGGGATAGCTGTAGCTCCAGAACGCCGTTTGCCCCGGCGCCAGGAAGGTCAGCGGCCCTACATTATTGAAAGCCATGATTTCCTCCGTTGATGAACGTCGCGTGCGGATGCAACGCGGCAGTTCCATCTTAGGTAGCCGTCTGCTGCACGGTTTGATGCAATCGATGTGTGCGCTTATCTGCGGGCAGCCGGGCAGGTGTCGGGGTCTGACGCCGGGCTGAACGATGCTCAAACTGCGGGCTTTTTTGGCGGGCGGCCGGTTCTGGGCGATAATGCGGCATAGTTCTGCTCTTTTTGGCAGGATGCCGCATTGTTTTCATAGAAAGTCCCCCTCATGTTAAGTTACCGTCACGCCTTTCACGCGGGTAATCACGCTGACGTGCTCAAGCACTTCATCACTATCCAGTTGCTGCAGTATCTGAACCAGAAAGACACTGCCTACAGCTACATCGATACCCATTCCGGTGCTGGCGTGTATGCGCTGGACGGTACTTTTGCGTCGAAAAATGCCGAGTACGATACCGGCATCGGCCCCCTATGGGAGCGCACCGATCTGCCGCCGGAACTGAAGGAATACGTGGATCTGATTCGTGCCATGAACCCGAGTGGCAAAATGCGCTACTACCCCGGTTCGCCCTACATCGCCGATCAGGTGGCACGCGAGCATGACCGCCTGCGTCTGTTCGAGCTGCACCCGGCCGATTCCAAGCTGCTGGCCGATAACTTCCGCAAGCTCGAAGAGCATGCAGCCGAGCAGGGCATTCGCCCGACCGTGCGCGGCAAGCGCGTGCTGGTTACCCGTGGCGATGGCTTCCAGTCGCTGAAAGCGTTGTTGCCGCCACCGTCGCGGCGCGCGCTGGTGCTGATCGATCCGCCCTATGAAGACAAGCAGGATTACAAGAAGGTCAAAGATACGCTGGCCGAGGCGCTGGTGCGCTTCCCCGGCGGCACCTATGCCGTCTGGTATCCGCTGCTGCAGCGCATGGAGTCGCGCCAGTTTGCCGACAAACTGAAACAGTTGCAGTGCGGTGAATGGTTAAATGTAGTGCTGACCACCCACACCCCGCAGCCCGATGGCTTCGGCCTGCACAGCAGCGGCATGTTCATTTTGAATCCGCCGTACACGCTGGAGCCGATGCTCAAGCAGGTAATGCCGTATCTGGTCAAGGCGCTGGGTAAGGACAGCGGCGCACGCTTCACGCTGGAATCCGGTACACCGACGCCATTGCGCGGTAACGGCATGGCCTCGACCCGCACGCCGCGCGCTCCGGCACCCGGCACGAGCCGCAATACCCCGCTGAGCGCGGCCCGCAATACCCCGCTGGGGGCAGCGCGCAATGCGCCTGCTGGTAGCGGCCGTCCCGGCGGCAGCGGTGCGCCGCGTAGTGGTGTAGCTGCCAATGGCCGCCCCGGGGTAGCCCGTCCGGCGACGGATGGACGCAACACTGGACCACGCCGACCTGTTAATCGACAGAAATAAGTTGTCAGCAATACATGATGGGTATAGTCTGAACGTGAGCGGCAGAGCGCCAGAGACGCTCTGCTGCAACCGAACAGGTTACAGAATGGGGTGTGCCCATGATGTTAGCGCCGTCACCAGCAGTCAGCAGTCCGCACGATAATTTCTTTCTTGCCCGTCAGCCCATCCTCAACCGGGGACAGCGGCTGGTCGCCTACGAATTGCTATTTCGCGATGGGCGGCTACGTAACGATGCCAGTGTCACCGATGATGCGCTCGCCACGGCGAGCGTGATCGCCCACGCCTCCGAACTCGGGATGGGGCAGGTGGTGGGCGACCAGATGGCCTTCGTGAATGTGGATGCCATCGGCCTGATGAGCGACTTCATCCGCTTTCTGCCGCCCGATAAAGTGATCCTCGAAATTCTGGAAACCGTGAAAGCGACGCCGGAATTGATTGAGCGCATCAGTGAGCTCAAGCACGCTGGTTTCCGGTTCGCCCTCGATGACGTGATCAGCCAGTCCGACGACGTCCAGAAGTTGCAGCATCTGTGCGATGTGATCAAGATCGACATACACGAGATGGGTCCGGATCAGTTGCCGGCACTGGCGCGCCAGTTCAAGAATCCGCGCCAGAAGTTGCTGGCCGAAAAAGTCGAAACGCTCGACGAATTCCAGCAATGCATGGATCTCGGCTTCGAGTATTTTCAGGGCTATTACTTCGCCCGTCCCATGATCCTCAGTGGTAAAAAGATTTCGCCGTCCCAGCGCAGCGTGCTGCATCTGCTCGACCTGCTCAATAACGATGCGGCCAGCGAGGAAATCGAACGCAGCGTCAAGCATGATGCACTGATTACCCTCAATCTGCTGCGGCTGGTGAATACGCCGGCGGTCGGGGCACGTTGCCGCGTCAATTCGGTGGGGCACGCCTTAATGGTGCTGGGACGGCGCCAGTTCAAGCGCTGGCTGCAGATTCTGCTGTACGTGAAGAATGGCGCGATTCAGGAATTTACCTCACCCTTGCTGCAACTGGCGACCACGCGTGGCAAAACACTGGAGCTGATGGTCGAGCACCTGCGTCCCGGTCAGCGGGTCAATGCCGACATCGGCTTTACGGTGGGGGTGATGTCGCTGATGGACACGCTGTTTTCGATGCACATGAGCGATGTGCTCGATAGTGTGCAGGTGCTGGAAGAAGTGCGCACCGCATTGCTATACCGGGCGGGCGATTATGGCGGCATGCTGAGTCTGATCGAACAGATCGAACAGGGGCGCGATGGCCAGCATCTGGCCCAGCGTCTGCATGAGCTGAGCCTGACGCCGGCGGCCTTGTACACCATACAGCTGGCCGCCATCGAATGGGTCAGTGACTATACGCGCGGCATCTGAGTGCGGTCAGTGCGGCAGGTGTGTTCGCCTGCCAGCCTGCTAGCCGGACCGGCTGGCAGGCCGAGTCAACTATTGTCCCAGCAGCAGGAACACGGTGGGCTTTTTGTGGAAGTCGGGCGCTGAGGCGCTTTTCCACTTGGCGGCCGTCATGGTGCGGATGGTCTCGCTCGGCAGACTCAGGTCAGTCGCGACGCAGATCAGCGTGCCCGGCGCGCAGGCTGCGCTGAGGGCTTCCAGCATGGCGCCATTGCGGTAGGGTGTTTCAATGAAGAGCTGGGTTTGCTTTTCCTTGCGTGAACGCAGTTCCAGCTCCTTGATGCGGCTGCTACGCTGGGCTGGGTCGGTTGGCAGATAGCCATTGAAGGCAAAACTCTGGCCATTCAGGCCGCTCGCCATGACTGCCAGCAGGAGCGAGGACGGGCCCACCAGTGGACGCACGGGGATGCCGTGCTGGTGTGCTAAACGCACCAGATCGGCACCGGGATCGGCCACTGCCGGTACGCCCGCTTCCGAGACCAGACCACCATCCTGACCGGCCAGCAAGGGCGCCAGCAGGCCAGCCAGTGCGCTGGCCGGGGTGTTGACGTTGAGTTCAGAGATCTGGATTTCCTGCAGCGGTTTGGCCAGCGGATGGCGGGCATGCACCAGCTTCAGGAAGGCGCGCGCCGTCTTGGCGTTTTCTGCGACAAAATAGTCGAGGCGGGAGGTCAGTTCCTGCACCTGTTCAGGCAGTACCGAGCTGAGGGTTTCCGTGTCGCCCAGCGTATTTGGGATAAGAAAGAGGGTACCGGTCATAGCGTTCATTCAAGAGTAAAAAAGGGCATGCCGACGTTGCGCAGCATGCCGGTCAGGGCAATTAAGGGCAGGCCGGTCAGGGCGGTCGGGTCATCGCTGTCGATACGTTCGAGGATGGCGATGCCCAGACCTTCGTTTTTGGCACTGCCGGCGCAGTCATACGGTTGTTCGATGCGCAGATAGGCATCGAGTTCGGCGTCCGGCAGGTCGCGAAAGCGCACATGGGCGCGGATTTCGTCGAGTTGATAGCTGCCGTCGCGACCGTCCCACAGGCATAGCGCGGTATGGAACACCACGGTGCGGCCGCGCATCTGTTGTAATTGTGCTAAAGCGCGGGCGTGGTCGCCGGGCTTGCCGATCTGGGCGCCATCCAGCGTCGCCACCTGATCCGAGCCGATCACCAGCCAGCCGGGCAGGCGTGCTGCCACGGCGGCGGCTTTCTCGCGTGCCAGGCGCAGCGCGGTGGCGTCCGGGCTCTCGCCGGCCAACGGGGTTTCATCGATGTCCGGTACGGCGACTTCGAAGGGCAGGCGCAGGCGGCTCAGCAATTCTTTGCGGTAACTGGAACTGGAGGCGAGAATTAATCGGGGTAAGGG
>JAIELO010000440.1 GCA_019752915.1 Burkholderiaceae bacterium | reverse complement strand
ACCTGCGCCTGCACATACATCTGTAGCGCACCGGCGTTGAGTGCGGCATTGAGTTCGTGCTCGATGTTGAGGCGGCGTTCCACGTCGGCCTGCATGGCCGCTTCGAAGAAGGCCACGCCATTGCGACCAGCCGCTTTGGCGCGGTACATGGCGGTATCGGCTTCGCGCAGCAGGTCGTGGGCAGTCTTGCCGGTCCGCGGCAGCATGGTCACGCCGATGCTGGCGGTGGAGTTGTAGATCTGGCCTTCGATGTCGAGTTCTTCGCCCAGTGCCAGCCGCACTTTTTCGGCCACCGTCAGGGCTGCATGAGTCGCTACCGTCAGATCATGGGCCAGATGGCCGAGCAGTACCACGAATTCGTCACCGCCGATGCGGGCCACGGTATCGGCCTTGCGCATCAGCGCGCGCAGTCGCTCGGACGCGTTGCGTAACACCGCATCACCGATGGTGTGGCCGCGCGCATCGTTAATGGTCTTGAAGCGATCGAGATCGATGAACATCACCGCACTGAAGGTGCCGCCACGGCGCGAGGAAGCCAGTAGCTGCTCCAGATTATCCATCAGCATGCGCCGGTTGGGCAGACCGGTCAGCACATCGTAATAAGCTAGCTGGTGGATGTCGTCCTGCGATTTCTTGCGTTCGGTGATGTCGCGTTCGACGGCGACCCAGTGAGTATTCACGCCGGCTTTATCGGTGAACGGCACCAGATCGGTTTCAACCCAGTAGGCCTCGCCGGATTTGGTGTAATTGAGCAGTTCGGCGCGCACCGCTTCGTTGTGCGCCATCGCTTCGTTGATTTTGGCGAGTACTGCTACTTCCGTTTCCGGCCCGCGCAGCAGGCGCAGGCTGCGCCCCAGTACTTCGTGGCGGCGATAACCGTTGCGGCGTTCGAAGGCTTCGTTGACGAAGATGATGTGCTGGGTCGCTTCCGAGGCATCGCCCGGGGTATCGACTTCGGCGATCAGTACCATGTCGTTCAGGCGCGATACTGCCACCGCCGTCAGGCTCAATTCCGCATTCAGTGCCGACAGTTCGTTCTGGCGTTCCTGCAACTGCTCGAAGGAGCGTGCCAGATGGCGTAGCAAGACCGCACAGGACAGCGTCAGCACCGCCGTCATGAACATGAAGTTGATCGAGATGATGGCCGCTTTGAGCAAGGCATGATTGGGGATGCCTTCGATCTGCAGTTTGGAATTGGCGTCGTAGCCGAGCACCATCACCACTAGGCCGGCCAGTACCAGCGTGGCCAGTGCCGGACGAAGACCGAGCAGCAGGGCGGCCAGCACCGGGATGGCCATCAGATAAATCTGGCTGACCGGCCCCACTTTAAGCAGCAGGGCCACGCCCACCATGAAGGCAATGGCTAGAAAATTGAGGACGCGGAACGTGTAGGGCAGGCTGCGCCAGCGCCAGATCACGGTCAGCCAGACCAGTGCTGCGACATCGGTCGCGACAATCGACCACATGCGCTCGCCGATGGCCAGCGTGACGCTCGGGATGGCCGTCAGCGCTCCCAGTACCAGAACCACTAGAAGCAGTCGGGAAAAAACCTGCGCGCGCCAGTGCGCGATATCGTACGGTACAGCCACTGATGCAGCCTCCGGAATACGTTGCGGATCTTGTTCAGAAGATAGTACCCGCAAACCCGGAGGATGTCAGTAGAGCATTAATCCTTCGCGGAAACACTGCCAATGCCGGACACGGATTTGTTCACGGTTTTCGGATGGCCGTAGTAGTTCAGTTCGCCCATGCCTTTGGCGATGGCGTTCAGGGTATCGCTGGCGTACACGCTGACCTGACCGATCCCTTCGAAATTCACGTCGACGCGTTTGGCCTGCAAGGCCTTGGTGTCGAGTTCGCCCACGCCTTTGGCATTGATGCGCAGATAGTCGACTTTGCCCTTGGCAACGAGATGGCCGGCGCCCTGATAACCGATGTCGAGGCGGGCACCCTGCACGTTCTGGATCAGGGTTTCACCGGCGCCCTGTACTTTCAGGCGGCTCAGTGCTGGCAGGGTGACTTTGATGAAGGGGCTGTTTTTGCCGCTCTCGTAATCCTGATCGGGCGCCAAGATGCGCAACTCTTTTTCCACTACTTCGGTGCGCAACTTGGCGATGAATTGCGGGTCGCCGTTGATCTGCAGCGACTGGCTACTACCGACCTCGACGGTCATCGAAAACCCGCCCTGGGTGCTGATCGCGATAAAGGGCGGCAGCTTGCGGTTCTCCGTGGCGGCCTGAGTGTTTAGCGACAGCAAGGTCGCAACAACGGCGAGGGCAATGCGCATACAGACTCCCGAGTAAATTAAAAATTATACAATGTTGTCAATCGCTGTAGTGTTGCGCCATAACGACGCGGGGCCAGATCGTTTGATCTGGCCCCGCCGGATTGGAGGTGCTCCCAGGTTTTACTTGTTGCTCAGGCACTCTTTCATGAAGGCTTTGCGCTCGTCACCTTTTTTGCCGGTGGCGTCAGCGTTGCACTTCTTCATTTTTTCTTGCTGGGTCAGTTTCGGCGCTTCGGCAGCGGCCGGTTTGGCGCTCAGGCATTCCTTCATGAAGGCTTTGCGCTCGTCGCCTTTCTTGCCTGCGGCGTCGGCGTTGCAGGTTTTCATCTTGTTCTGCTGAGCAGTGGGCTCGGCGGCAAACACGGCGCCACTCAGGCTCAGGATCAGGCTGGCAATGAACAGTTTTTTCATTTTCTCTTCCTCGGAATGCGGATCACGGTGGATGGGTCGCTAGAGCGGCCTCGGCTTTACTATAGCGGACTTGGCGCGTGCCGAATAGTCACCTTTGGCGCGCGGCTATCCGGCAGGTTCACCTGGTGCGACTATCCGGCAGGTCTGCGTGGCGCGTCAATCCGGCCGGCCGCAATAGCGCTCGACGTACAACTGGTGCGCCGGCAGTTGCTGCACCGTGCGGTCGACCGAGGCTTTGATGCTGCCGAGGAAGTGCGCGAGTTCTTCGTCGCCCATCAGGTCGGCCGTCTGGTGGTGCGCGGCCGGCATGATGCCTTGTCCCAGCATCACCTGGATCCACGAGTTTTCCGCGAACAGTTCGTTGGGGATGCGGAACACCCGTCCGGTAGCGCGGAATAGTTCGATGCGGTGGCGCAAGCTCTCGGGGATTGCCATATTGCGTGCGTCACGCCAGAACTGGGCGTCGTCGCGCTGGTTGACGACGTAGTGCAGGATGATGAAGTCGCGGATGTGCTCGATCTCGCTATTGCACTGGGCGTTGTATTCCGTCACGTCATAGGGACTGATGCCGTCGGCCGGGAAGTTCTGCATCAGGCGGATCACGGCGCGCTGGATCAGGTGGATGCTGGTCGATTCGATCGGTTCGAGGAAGCCGCTGGACAGGCCGATGGCGACCACATTACCGACCCAGGTATTGCGCCGCTGGCAGGGCTGGAACTGGATCTTGCGCGGTTCGGTCAGCAGTTCGCCCTGCACATTGCCGAGCAACTGGCGTAGCGCCGCCTCGTCATCGAGATAGCGGCTCGAGTAGACCAGACCGTTGCCGACGCGGTGCTGCAGCGGGATGCGCCACTGCCACCCAGCCTGATGCGCCATGGAGCGCGTCAGCGGAATTGCCGGTCCGACCGAAGCGGTCTGCACGGCGATGGCGCGGTCGCAGAACAGCCATTGCGACCAGTCCTGCATGGGTTCCTGCATGACTTCACCGATCAGCATGCCACGGAAGCCGCTGCAGTCGATGAACAGATCGCCTTCGATTTCCTGTCCCGATTCCAGTACCACCGAGCGGATGTCGCCATTGTCTACATGGCGGGTAGTGCGCACGATCTTGCCCTCAATGCGCTGCACGCCGCGCGGTTCGCTGAGGCGGCGCAGATAGCGCGCGTAACGTCCCGCGTCGAGATGATAGGCGTAGTTCATGCCCTGATTGGGCAGGTGGGCAAAGCGGTTTTCTTGCGATGCCTTCAGTTCCAGACAGTAGTCGCCATAGTCGCCAGCCAGTCCGCGCTGCACGCCCTTGTGCCAGAAGTGCTGGAAGCCGGCCGTCCAGTGGTCGGTGCCAGTCAGGCCGAAGGAGTGGATGTAATCTTCGCCGACGTTGCGCCAGCCTTCGAAGCTGATGCCCAGCTTGAAGGTGGCGCGGGTTTCTGCCATGAATTCCTGCTCGTTGATTTCCAGCAGGTTGTGGAAGTTCAGCAGGGTAGGGATGGTGGCTTCGCCGACCCCGACAGTGCCGATGTCGTCCGATTCGATCAGGGTGATGGCGAGTCGTTTGCCCAGTACTTTGGCGAGGCCGGCGGCGGCCATCCAGCCGGAAGTGCCGCCACCGCAGATGACCACGCGGCGGACCGGGCGGGTGGTGCTGGAACGGGGAGTCGATGCTTGCACGATGGTTTTCCTTAACGGTTCATTTTTTTCAGGATCTGGGCGCGCAGCATGCGCGCGCCGGCGTCGTCCAGCGGCGCCAGTACGTTGCGCGCGTGCTCGGGAATGTGGGCGGCGGTCTGTTCGTCGGCTTCGAAGATGTAGTGGCGGAAAATCTCCTGCCACGCTTTGCGCTGCGCCGGTGGCAGATCGCGCAGGGTCAGGAAGGCCATCATCAGCGCATTGGTGGGCGTGTCCATGTAGTCGGGCGACTGGCGCCACCAGTAGTTGACCAGCACGTTGAACGGGTCCAGCGCTTCGATGTGGTGCCACCACATGCTGGGGATGAAGATGGCGTCGCCCGGGCCCAGCTCGGCGCTTTGCGCGTGCGCCAGCGCCTCGGCGAACAACGGGAAGCGCGCCAGGTCCGGCTGCGCCAGGTCGACCATGCTGACCGACTGGCCGGCCGGCGTGAAATCGAGCGGGCCGATGTACAGATTCTGCAATTGCTCGGGTGGGAACAAGGTGAAACGGCGTCGTCCGGCGGCCACCACGGCGATATTGTCCGGCACGTCGTAGTGGGCGGCGATGCGGGTGCGGTTGCCGATCCAGATACTGACCAGTGCGTCGCGCGCACCGAGTGCCAGATCGCCCAGCGAATTGGAGGCGCCGTTGGACAGGTTGTTGTCCGAGTAGCGCGAGATAAACGGCATGGTGACGTTGCCGGTGAGGTTGTCGAGCAGGCCGTAGTCGACCGAGAAGGTGTTGGTGACGCTGTGCGAACTGGTGTTCTCGATGTTGAACAGGGTGGTGCTGCCATTGGCCAGATCGGTGACGATGCGTTCTTCGCCGATATAGGAATAGCTGAGGTCATAGGTCACGGACAGCTGCTTGCGGCGGATCAGCGAGTACTGCTTATCGACGGCGGTCAGGGTCTGTTGCAGCAGCGCGCTCTGGTCGCCTTCGCCTTCTTTTTTGGCCAGCGCATCGCGCGCAGCGTCGGCACTGGCCGGTGTGCTTTGCTGGGCCATGGCGGGCAGGGCGACGATGCCGGTGAGGGTGGCAATGGTGGCGGCCAGTACGGTCTGTAGCGGGAACTTCATGGTATTCATCCTCGAGTAAGTGGGGGCTGCGGTGGGCTTAGTTACGGTGCATCCAGGAGCCTGCGGCGCCCGAATTGACAGCCCGCAGTAACTGCTGGGCAGAGTTGCTCATCAGGCCATCCTGCCGGCCCTTGTTGGTGACGCGATCCATGTCGGCCACCCCGAGTTCGCGATCGGTGAGTGCCAGCTTGGCCAGTGCTGGCTGGCCGGCAGGCGGCGAGATAATGAACAGGGTGTTCTTATCCCACCAGCGGGCGAATTCTTCTACTGAAAAGACGATGTTGCCGGCCGATGGGTCGGCCAGAAATACCACCCCGTCGCGGATCCCGCGCAGGACCACGAAGTGCTTGGAACCGGCATAGTCGATCGGCACGATGGCCGGTTCGGTGAGCGTCATCAGGTCTTTGATTTCGGCGCGGAAGCCGGCGCCGGACAGGCCCAGCGAACCGACGTAGCGCTTCATGTCGAGCAGGGAAAAACCGCGCCGCTCGATGATTTTTTCTTTCTCGCCTTTCTCCAGCATGCCTTCCATGGCTTGCTGTTCGTTGACCATTACGCCGAGGTGATAGTTGAGCACGGTAACCAGTGCGGCCGAGCCACAGCTGAAGTCGAAGGCTTGCCGGACGATGTTGTGGTACTTGAGTTCGGAGAACGGTTCGGCGCGGTAGGACTGTACGTAATGGCCCCCGCCCACCAGATTCTGGGGCATCTCGAACTGGTCACGCGGGCGGTCTTGCGGAGTGTGGCGTTCGATCAGGCCAGCACCGCCGATGACCGCTGCCAGCACGCCGATCAGGAGCATCAGCATGGTTTCAGCCTGCCTTTGCAGTCTGTGCGGGACGCGCTGCGCGCGTGGGGGAAGGGTTTTTCCGGGGCGTAGGGTGAGCGCTGCCCCGGGGCGTCTGGCGCCCCATTGCTGGTGTCATCTGGTCTCCACTGCTAGTTATTGGAACGACCGTGCTTTTCTTGGGCTACGATGGTTTCCGGTTTTTTATTGATGCCATTAACGCATGGCTCTATTCCGCAGGGCATGCTTTTTTTTAGAAATGTGACTCTAGTTCTTTTGTTGCAAAGCTGTGATAGCCGCAACAACTTATTTGCAACATTGCTCTCACTCTGTATGGCTCGCAGGGCCAAGCTGTTGGCTTTTCCGGTCAGTGCGAAACGATAGACCGTGGTTCAACAGGACTTTTAAGATGGAATCACTTAATAGCCAAATATTAAGATTTCACGCACCAGACAGTGCACCCCGAAACTCCTACCCGGAGCGGAGGCCAGGCCTGCGGAACGTGAGCCCATAAGACTAAAACCAACATAAAACCCGGAGATCACAAATGCAAATCGTTAAAACCGCAATCGCAGCAGCCCTGGCAACTCTGGCATTCTCGGCTTCGGCCATGACCCCGATTCAAGACGCCGAACTGAGCACCGTTAGCGGTCAGGACGGCGTATCGATCGCCGCCAATCTGAACATCAAGATTGATTCCTTCACCTACACCGATACCGACGCAGTCGACGCCAACGGTCTGGGTGGTGGTTCGATCGCCTTCAACGGCATCAAAGTGAACGGCCTGATCGCTGCCAACATCGACATCCTGTCGAAAGCATCGTTCCTGCAAGCTGCGGGCGCTGCCGGCGTGACCAACCCAGGTACCTTCTACAATCCAGCCACTGGCGGCGATGTGGTGCAGATCGCGATTCCACAGAGTGTGGTCGCTGATGGTCACTACATGAACGTGTCGGTGGACTCGATCAAGATGGGTAAC
>JAIELO010000374.1 GCA_019752915.1 Burkholderiaceae bacterium | reverse complement strand
AAAAAGGTCTGGCAGCGGAAATGACGGTGCGTCGCCAGCAGTTCCTTAACGAGGGTGTGCAACCACTGATGAATGCGTTGCGTGCGCAGGACAAAGAGCGCGCCGATCAACTGACCATGACAGTCATGCAAGGCCTGTTCGTCCGACTGCAGGAGAGCGCTACGGCCCTCACGGAATTGCAGGCGCATAGTAGTCAGCAGGAATTCGAACTGAGCCAGAAAAATTTCCGGAATCAGTTGTGGTGGACCGGCTGCCTCGGCGTGTTGATGCTGGTGCTGATGGTGGTGGGTACGCTGTCCCTGTTGCGTTCCATTCTCGGGCCGATTAACAGCCTGATGCAGCATTTCCAGCAGATTGCCGAGGGCGATCTGTCGGCGCGCATCGTGGTGCAGGGTAAGGATGAGATGAGTGTGCTGATGCAGGGTTTGCAAGCCATGCAGGAGCGGCTGGCGCAGACCGTGCGCGCGGTGCGCGATGGTGCCAGCACGATTTCGGTGGCCTCGCGCGAGATCGCGGCCGGCAATCTGGACCTGTCGCGCCGCACCGAGAATCAGGCGGCCAATATCGAAGAAACGGCTTCTTCGCTGGAAGAGCTGACCGCCACCGTCAAGCACAATGCCGAGAATGTCCAGCAATCGAACCAGCTGGCGCGCAACGCGGCGCTGATCGCCGTGCGCGGAGGCGAGCTGGTCGGGCAGGTGGTCAGCACCATGGATGACATCCGTAGTTCGTCGACGCGGATTGCCGACATCATCGGTGTGATTGACGGGATTGCTTTCCAGACCAATATTCTGGCGCTGAATGCCGCCGTGGAAGCGGCCCGGGCCGGTGAGCAGGGGCGTGGCTTTGCCGTGGTAGCAACCGAAGTACGCAGTCTGGCGCATCGCAGCGCCGATGCGGCCAAGGACATCAAGTCGCTGATCGGTGCTTCGGTGGCGCAGGTGGATGCGGGCAGTGCACTGGTCGGTGAAGCGGGCACGACGATGGACGAGATCGTGCGCAGCATCCAGCAGGTGGCCGAAAATATGGACGAAATCAGTTCGGCAGGACGCCAGCAGGAAGCCGGTATTGGCCAGATCAACCATGCGGTAAGCGATCTGGACGCACTGACCCAGCAGAATGCCGCACTGGTGGAAGAGGCGGCTGCGGCCTCGCAATCTCTGAACGAACAGGCCGAAGGTCTGGTGAGCGCGGTGGCCGCGTTCCGTCTGGATGGCAGCCCGGCGCAGCGCAGGGCTGGCACGGCACTGCGCTTGCAAGGCTGAGCATAGCAGCCGGTGGCCGACAGCCGGGGAGGGCTGAGCGGCGCGCTGGCCAGCGCAGGGGCGGCAGTTGGTCGGGGTGCTTAAACCTCTTATAATGCCGCTCTACCTCCACCTTGCCGATCTCTATGATGCCGTCGCAGTCTCCCCGCATTGCGGTTCTGATTCCCTGCTATAACGAAGCGGCCACCATCGCCGCGACGGTGCTGGCTTTTCGTAGCAGTCTGCCGGCCGCGCAGGTCTACGTATTCGATAACAATTCCAGCGACGATACCGCTGCGCTGGCCCGTGCGGCAGGCGCGCGGGTGCGCCATGTTGCGGCGCAGGGCAAGGGCAGTGTGGTGCGCCGCATGTTTGCCGATATCGATGCGGACGCGTATGTGATGGTCGATGGCGACCATACCTATGATGCAGCCGCCGCGCCGCTGCTGGTCCATAAACTGCTCGATGAGGGACTCGACATGCTAGTCGGCAGCCGCGTCAGCGACGAGCAGACGGCTTACCGCTTCGGTCACCGTTTCGGCAATGCCTTGCTGACCGGGGTCGTGACGGCACTGTTCGGGCGCAGTTTTAGCGACATCCTGTCCGGCTACCGGGTCTTCTCGCGCCGCTATGTCAAGTCGTTTGCGGCCCATTCCACCGGCTTTGAAATCGAGACCGAACTGACGGTGCACGCACTGGCCTTGCGCATGCCGGTGGCCGAGGTCGCCACGCGCTACCAGTCGCGTCCGGAAGGCTCGTTCAGCAAACTCAATACCTACCGCGATGGCTGGCGCATCCTCGGCACCATCGTGCGCCTGTTCAAGTCGGAAAAGCCGCTGGCCTTCTATACGCTGGCCGCCAGCGTCTGTGCGCTACTGTCGCTGGTGCTGGCCTGGCCGCTGGTGCTGACCTATCTGCAGAGCGGACTGGTGCCGCGTCTGCCGACCGCCGTGCTGTGCGCTGCCATCATGCTGTTCGGGGTGATGCTGCTGGTATGCGGTCTGGTGCTCGATGCCGTCACCAAGGCGCGCATCGAACAGAAACGTTTTGCCTATCTGGCGATTCCGCTGGCACCGCCTGATGCGTAGCCATCTGCCGCAACTGTTGCGCTTCGCCTTCAGTGGCGTGCTCGGTTGCATCATGGACGTCACGCTGCTATATCTGGCCCTGCAACTGGGCGCCAATTTCTATTCGGGGCGGGTGCTGTCGTTTCTGGGGGCCGTCTGGCTGACCTGGCGACTGAACCGGCGCTACACCTTTACTGCCAGCAGTCGCAGCGCGTGGCAGGAATGGTGGCGCTATCTGACCGCGATGCTGGGCGGCGGCGCCGTCAACTATGCTGTCTTTAGCGCACTGGTGTACTCGCTACCGGAATATTTCTGGCTGCCGGCACTGGCCGTCGCCGTCGGTTCGCTGGCCGGCATGACGGTCAACTTCCTTGCCGCACGCTACTTCGTCTTCACACATTAGTCTTCACGTATACCTCAAGGAGTTGCCCTTTGCTACAGCTTCCCCACCGGCTGGAAAACTGGTTCGAGCGGCGTAGCGCCGTGCTGGCGCAGCCACGCGCCGCGTTCTACGCAGCCCTGCTCGTGCCGCTGCTGTGCGCCCTGCAAGCCTTGCTGCTCGGGCAGGATGACGGCTGGGACATGCGCAATTACCACCTGTACAACCCCTATGCGCTGCTCAACGGGCGGCTGGCGATCGATATGTCGCCGGCCGGTTTCCAGACCTATTTCAATCCGCTGCTGGACTTGCCTTACTACCTGCTGACCTTGTACGCACCAGCGCCGCTAGCCGGTGCCGTGTTCGGTGCTCTGCATGGTCTGAACTTCATTCCGCTGGCAGGGATAGCCCGCTTGCTGTTGCCGGGACGCCAGCGCGTGGCCTTGCTGCTGGCGCTGACTGGCTGTCTGGGCGCGGGCTTTCTGTCCGAACTGGGCAATTGCATGGGCGATAATCTGACCTCGCTGCTGGTGCTCAGTTCGCTCTACATGGTGCTGCGCCGTTGCGCTAGCGTCGCGCGCGCGCCGGCGCTTGGCATCGGTGCGCTGTTACTGGCCGGACTGTTGATGGGGGCTGCTGCCGGGCTGAAACCGACCAATGTGAATTACGCCGTTGCGCTGTGTCTGGCGCTGCTGTTGTGGCCTTTGCCATTCTGGCGGCGTATTGCGCAGGCGTGGTGGTTCGGGGTGGGCGTGCTGGCCGGCATGGCCGCCACGGCGGGCTACTGGTGGCTCACCATGTGGCAGCTGTTCGGGAATCCCCTGTTCCCGCAATTTAACAATCTGTTCGCTAGCCCGCTGGCTGCGCCGCTGGGGGTGCTCGATGCCGGTCACTTGCCACGCAATCCGGGCGAGGCGTTGCTGTGGCCGTTTATCTTTACCCGCGATATCGCGCGCATCGCCGAGGTGCCGCTGCGTCAGCTGATCTGGCCACTGGTCTTTGTCCTGATCGTGGCGGCGGCGCTGCATGCGCTGTGGTGCTGGTGGAAAGCTGTGGGCGGTCGTGTGGCCAGTCCGGCCAGCACGTCTAGCACGTCTGGTGCCGCGCACGGCTTGCTGGCGGCGCGCGTGCTGCTGGTTTTCTTTGTACTCGGCTATCTGATCTGGCTGAAGCTGTTCAGCATTTACCGTTATCTGGTGCCGCTGGAACTGCTGGCACCGTTGCTGGTGTGGCTGCTGCTGCATCGCCTGTTCAGTGCTGGTGTGGCGCGCCGTCTGGCAGGCTGGTCGCTGCTACTGTGTGCCTTCTACACGCTGCCCTTTGTCAGCTGGGGACATGGCGGCTGGAGTGCCAGCGCGTTTCGTGCCGAAGTGCCCAGCTTTGCCCGGCCGGAAAGCACCGTGGTGTATATGGTGCGTACACCGATGGCCTGGCTGACCCGCTTCTTCCAGCCGCAAGTCGCGTTTCTGGCAATCGGCAGTGGCTTTCCGGAATCGGCCGCGTATGTGCAGCGTTTGCAGGCGCGCGCTGCCGCCCGCACCGCGCCACCTTATGTGATGTTGCCGGCGGCAGTCAATATTCGCGAGGCCGGTGCGCAGCGCAAGCTGGCGCTGGCGCGCAGTCTGGGACTGACGGCGTCTCCGGCGGCCTGCGCGCGGCTCGATGGCTGGTTGCGGCGGGTGCGTTTTCAGGTTGAAGTGCAGCCTCTGGCTGCAGCGCAGGGAGAGGCTTGCACGCTGGTGCTGCAAGCGCAGTTCCACGTCGATCTGGCAGCGCAGGATGCTGCGCTGGAAAACGAAGTACAGGGGCAGCTGGCGCGTTACGGCCTGTTGCTGGACGCTGCCAGTTGCGTGCGCTATCCCGCCTTCGTGGGCACCGAGCCGCACCCTTACCGGCTGTGCCGGGTGATGGCTCTGAACCGCTAGGGCGCCAGCAGGCGAGGCGCATTTATGCGATGCTAGTGGTCTGTGTACACCCTCACCATGATAGGAACGATATGTCTCAGACTGTGATTCGTGATGGCCAGCCCGAGTCTGCGCGTCAGTCGATCAAACCGTCCAAACCGGTCAAGCCATTGCGTCTGCAGGTCGCTAAACTGCTGCGCAGTAAGTGGACGGCGGCGCAGCCCGTCAACAAGGAAAAGCACTTTATCGTGACGGCCCTGATCGAGCCAGAGCTGCCGGACGCGCCGGTCGAGATGCTCACCATCGAGGCAGTGATGAGCCGCCGCAGTATGACCTTGCACTGGCGCGAGCTGACCGATCAAAGCCAGTGGCTGCAAGGCTGGCGCTGAGCGTCGTGTCTGCGGACAGTCTTACCAGGGGAGGGTCGCGCCGTCATAGCTACGGAAGCTGCCGGTGTCGTCAGGGGTGAGCGTATCGAGAACTGCCAGCATGTCGCGTGCGGCCACGTCGGCGGGGCGGCCGATGCTTTCGCCGCGAAACGGTCGCGACAGGGATGAGTTGACAGTCCCCGGATGCAGCGCCACCAGCACGCTGTGCTTCTGGTTGCGCGCCAGTTCGATCGCGGCGGTTCTGACCATCATATTGAGCGCACTTTTGGAAGCGCGGTAGCTGTACCAGCCGCCCAGCCGATTGTCGCCGATACTGCCAACTTTGGCCGAGAGCAGCGCCATGATGGCGCGTTCGCCAGCGAGCAGCGGAGTAAAGTGGCGCAGTACCATTGCCGGCCCCATGGTATTGACGAGGAATAGCGCCTGCATCTTTTCGTAGCTGAGGTCTGCCAGACGTTTCTCCGGCATCAGGGTGTCGCCGTGCAGCAGGCCGGTCGCGTTGATAATCAGGTGGAAGCGCGGGCCGCTGGCGAGTGCTGCGGCAGCGGCGCCGATGCTGGCCTCGTCGGCAAAGTCGAGCGACGGTGTCGAGTGGCGATGCAGGGCGCGCACCGAAGCGCAGCGTGGTGAATTTTCCAGCAGCGCGACAAAGGCTGCGCCCAGCGCACCGGAGGCACCAATGACCAGCGCGTGAAACTGATCGGGAAGGCTGGCCATCATGGCATGCTGCTCCATACAAGTGAGTGAGGGAAAGGCTTGCAGCACTGGCCGTTGGGCGGCGCCGGTGCAGAGCGGCGCGCGGGTAGCCAGACATTTTCCGTGTGCGGTACAAGGCCGTAGCGCAGAGGCTATAGGGGAATCCGGCAAGTGTCCAGTCACTTCGGGCGTGGCACCAGCGTTTCGATAGAACGTTGGTCTGGTGTCACGTCGCGAGGGCCTAACGGGCTCGCCTTAGCGACGCCCTCCGGTGCAGCGAGGGCGGCGCAGCTTAGAAGGCAAATTTGCTGGTGATGTTGACGGCATTGGCGTCGGAATACAGGCGCGCGTATTCAATCGACACCGCGTACGCACGGTTGATCTTATACGTCAGACCGACACCGAGGCTGCCGCTGCTTTTGGATTCGGTATCGGACACGCCGCGCAGGGTGGCTTTGACCTTGCCGTTGGTGACACCGGCCAAGCCATAGATGTCGAGTTGCGGTTCGATCGCCACGCTCCATTTGCCATAGACGCCGGCCAGACGATCAAATTTGACATCGATGTCACGGCCGAAAAAGCGGATGTTGTCGCTGCCGACGCCGGCTGCGAGGCGCGCTTCAACGGCGAAATTCGCGTTGAAATCGTAGCCAACCAGCGCACCAACGGTGGACAGTTTCACATCACCGCCGCTGGTCAGGTCATTTTTGACCGATACGTAGGAATAGCTGGCACCGATGTATGGGCCAGCCGTTTTCGTTGCGTCGGACTGGGCCGAGGCCATTCCTGCGGTTGCCGTCAGGATCGCGACGCTGATAATTTTTTTGAACATGGTCTGTTTTCTTTCGAGGTTGGATTTGCCTGCTGTAATCATTGAGATTCCGACGCTTCACGCCCGGAAAAGCATGCAGGCCTTGGTTGCTGGCGGCGGGCGGTCTGGTATACAAATCGCTACCGAGAACAAGCCGAGCGCATTGATTCGCAATGATTTCGCTGTGGAATATGGCGCAGCGCAGGGAACGAAATATTACATTAATGCACTAATGCCAAATCTATTGAATTATCACAATAATAAACTTTATTTTTTATCTATATTAATGCGGAAAGTGCGCGCCGAACCTGGGTATTTCCGGTCCGGAAGCCAGGCTGAAAGAAGTTTCATGACGGTGTTTTTCCGGTTATATAATCATTAATCTTACTTTTAATACAGGGGCTACCCAGAGTGAAACTACTTACCGCCATCATGCTCAGCGCAGGGATACTGTCGCCAGCGTTCGCCGCGACGCCGGCCGCACCGGCCACTGCTGCGGTCAGCAAAACTGCCGCAGTGAAAGTGACCTCGGTCGAGGGGATTACCGAGTACCGTCTGGCCAATGGCCTGCGCGTGCTGCTGTTCCCGGACGCCAGCAAGCCGACCCTGACCACCAACATCGTCTACATGGTCGGTTCGCGCCATGAGAACTACGGCGAGACGGGGATGGCCCACTTGCTGGAGCACCTGTTGTTCAAACCGACCGCCAACTTCGGTATCAAGAAAGGCAC
>JAIELO010000344.1 GCA_019752915.1 Burkholderiaceae bacterium | reverse complement strand
AAACGCAGAACTACGGTGTGGTGGCGGCCAATCTGAATGTGGAAATCGCCAAGCGCGAAATCGCCCGCAACCGTGCCGGCCACATGCCGACCCTGAATCTGGTGGCCAGTTCCTCGCACCAGAATGTCACGGCCGGTCAGACCATCAATAACAACGCCATCGGTGTGAGCTGGAGTGTGCCGATCTTCAGTGGCTTTGCGGTCACCAGCAAGGTGCGCGAAACCATCGCACTGGAAGACAAGGCCCGCAACGATCTGGAAGCGACCAAACGCAATGCCGCGCAAATTGCCCGTTCCGCCTATCTGGGTATGAACAGCGGTCTGGCACAGGTGAAAGCGCTGGAAGCGGCAGAAGTGTCGAGCAAGTCTTCGCTGGAATCGAACAAACTCGGTTATCAGGTGGGCGTGCGCATCAACATCGACGTACTGAATGCCCAGAAGCTGCTGTACTCGACCCAGAAAGATCTGTCGAAAGCCCGCTATGACACCATCGTCAACGGCTTGCGTCTGAAATCGGCGGCCGGTTCGCTGAAGGAAGAAGATCTGGCGGCGATCAACGCCATGCTGGTGCACTGAGCCATTTGATTTGCAACTAACTGTGCTTGCATTTACGCTTGTAAAGCGTGAGGGTCTGAGCTAGCATCACTGCACCACTCTTTCTTCGTAGCGTCATTCAGTTGACCGCTGCCTGGAACGAAAAAGCCGCTCTTCCGGGCGGCTTTTTCACGTCTGAGGAGCGTTGCATCGTGATTGCGAGCACTCGATCATCGGGGAGAACTGCGGTCTATATTGACGGCTATAACCTCTACTATGGTCGATTGCGCGGCACCGGATATAAGTGGCTTGATTTGGTGTTACTTTTCCGTTCTTTGCTTGCGCAGCGCGATCAGAGTGAGTCGCTGGAAAAAGTTGTGTTTTTTACGGCACCCGCATTGGCGACTTTCGCCACACACGGAAACGCCTCCGTCAATGCACAGGCGGCCTACCATCGGGCACTGAAAGCACTGTATGGCGAGCAGGTCGATATCGTCTTCGGCAAACATGTGTACGATAGAAAAGGCGCATTGTTGCCTGTGTATGTTGATGGGCAGGCTTTCGACCGGAACAATCGTGTACGCGTCTGGAAGCTGGAGGAGAAAAAGACCGACGTCAATCTTGCGATCCGTATGTATCGCGACGCTTGCCGGGGCTTATATGATCGCATCATTCTGGTGTCCAACGACAGCGACGCCGAGCCAGTATTAGCCGCGTTACGCGAGGATTTTCCCGAATTGATGATCGGCGTCCTTACCCCGATTCGGCCGCCGCTGCCCGGTACGGCAGTACACCGGCGAACCAGCCAGTCACTAGCAGTGTTTGCCCACTGGACCGTGGCAAATATTACGGACGACCAATTGCGCGACGCGCAGCTGCCTGAAAGTGTGAGTAGCAATAAAAAGCCTATTTTGAGACCGCCACACTGGGTAGAGTTTTCTGGCTGATTTGTGCAATCAGCAATCAACTATCCACCCAGCGTTGTTGAGCGAACTTGCCGCTGGCTATCTGATCTGGGCTTGTCAGGCTTGGAGACCAGCACCGGCACCATCGAAGCGGCGCTCGATCAGTTCGATCTTGTAGCCGTCCGGATCGGTGACGAAAGCGATCACGGTGCTGCCGCCTTTGACGGGACCCGGTTCGCGCGTCACGCTACCGCCGTTGGCTTTGACTGCCACGCAGGCGCTGTAGATGTCGTCGGCCGAAATGGCGATATGGCCATAGGCGGTGCCCAGCTCGTAGCTGGTGGTGCCGTAGTTATAGGTCAGCTCCAGTTCGGCGTGCTCGGGGTTGGCGCCATAGCCGAGGAAGGCCAGCGTGTACTGGTATTCGGGATTGTCGCTGGTACGCAGCAACTTCATGCCCAGAACCTTGGTATAGAAATCGATCGAGCGCTGCAGGTCGCCGACGCGCAACATGGTGTGCAAAATACGCATAGTGGTCTTTCGTGTAGGAGCGGGGAAACCCGAATTCTATGCGTTTTAGCGCGGCTCTGCTCAGTTCGCCCAGACTACTCAGTCGCGCTTGGTGCCCGGCAGGGGATGTGCCTGACCGGATGGTGTCTTGCCGTCCGGGGCGCGGGTGGTTTCAGCCCCCGGCTGATTGTGCCGATCGGTATCCACCAGTCCCTCTTCGACATCGCTGGCAGCCTGCTGCATGACGCTACGGTGGGGCGTCAGTTCGCTCTCCGGTGACTCGTCGCGTTCGTGCGGCAGGCGTTGCACGCCATCGTTGCGGCGCTTGGCGCGGGTGTTGACCTTGGTGTCATGCATGATGTTCTCCCTGACTGGCTAATGCAGCCGATACTAGTCCCGCTCGCACATGACCGTCGCCCGATTGCGGCGCAGACCATACCGCCATCTTCCCCGCTATCTCCTGCCCATACCCCGCCAGCGCCATCACGGCTAAATTGCTTGCGGGCGGTATTTTTAAGTGATAACGTTAACTCACAATAATTCTCAGACAGGGAGGCGGTAATGGTGAGGCGGAAGAAACGCTGGCTGGCAGTGGCGCTGTGCGCACTGGGCTGGCAAACGGCGGCGCAGGCGGATGTGTTTGATGCCATGCGTCTACGCTGGCTGAACCGCAGCGCGAGCGTGGCGGCGCTGCCGGCCGATGATCCGGACGTGCTGATGCAGCAGACCGCACTGGCCGGCGCCCCCGATCACTATGTCACCCTGCAAAGCTCGGCCAGCATGGGCTTGCCGCCGGGGCAGTTGTGGAGCGACCTGCCGCTCGACAAGGTGTCGGCCAATTTCACCAGCACGGTGGAGCGCTTGCAGAGCATCGCCGACGCTTATGCCGATGTGCATTCGCCTTACTATCACCAGAGCAGCGTGATGACCTTGCTGCTAGCCAGTCTGGATAGCTTTATCGGCGCGCGTTACACGGCCACGGCGAGCGCCTTTGATAACTGGTGGGACTGGCAGATCGGCACCCCGCAGGCACTGAATAAGCTGATGTTCAGTCTCTACGATGCGTTATCGCCTCAGCAGATCAGCCGTACCTGTGCCGCGATTGACCACTTTGTGCCGGACCCGACGCGCCGGACTGCCGCAAATGGCAGCATCCCTGCCAACGCTGTGGTGGAAACGGGGGCCAATCTGCTCGATAAGGCGTTTGTGCTGGTGCTGCGCGGCATTCTGGGCAAAAACGCGCAACGGATTAGCGCCGGGCGCGATGCCATTCCGGCGGCCTTGCCCGAGGTGACCACGGGCGATGGTTTCTACGCCGATGGCTCATTCATCCAGCACTACTATGTGCCGTATATCGGTGGCTACGGCTCGGTACTGATCAACGATATTTCACGCCTGTATTACGTGCTGGCCGGTTCGGACTGGCCGATCAGCAATACGCCGCTGTATAACAATCCCTATCGCTGGGCGGTAGAGGCGTATGCGCCCTTTATTTACCATGGCGCGCTGATGGATAACCAGCGTGGCCGCTCGGTCAGTCGCTGGACGGCAACGGATCACGTGGCGGGACGCAGCACCATTCTGGCGCTGGCCGGTTTGACGCAAAGCCTGCCTGCCAGCGATGCGCGTGAACTGAAAAGCCTGATCAAGGGCTGGGTGCAGCGTGACAGCAGCTTTGGCGCCAGTTATTTCACGCCCGTAGCTGGTAACGGTAACAAGCCGCAGACCATCAGCATGCTCGACCTGGCCTTGCTGAAATCAATACTCAACGATGCCAGTATTCCCGCCCAGCCCGAGGCCGAGGAGGCGCGCGTATTCGCCTCGGCCGATCGTGCCGTCTTGCGCCGCGAGGGCTTTGCCTACACGGTCGCGCTGTTCTCGCCGCGCATCAGTGCATTTGAGTACGGCAATGGCGAAAACCTGCGCGGCTGGTGGACCGGTGCCGGCATGGCCAATCTGTACAACGCCGATCTGACGCAGTACAGCGAGAGTTACTGGGCCACGGTCGACCCGTTGCGGCTGGTCGGTACCACCACGGACCGCAGTGGCAGCGGCACCCCGGTCGGCTTCAAGAAATATCCGAATCCCCGCAATCTGGTCGGTGGCGCAGAATTGAACCGCCAATATGCCAGCATCGCCATGGACTTTGCCATGAGCGGCGTCACCGGTAGCACGCTGTCTGGGAAAAAGGCCTGGTTCCTGTTCGGCGACCGTATTGTGGCGCTCGGCACCGGGATCAGTAGCGGCGATAACGTGGAAATCGAAACCATCGTCGAGAATCGTCGTCTGGCCGGTGCCGCTGACCAGTTGCTGACGGTGAACGATGTCAGCCAGCCCGTCAACGTAGGCTGGCGTGCCAGCATGGCCGCGACACGCTGGGCCCATCTGGCGGGAAATACCGCGAGCGGTGCGGATATCGGCTATGTGTTCCCGGATAGTCCGGTGCTAAAGGGCTTGCGCGAAAGCCGCAGTGGCAGCTGGAATCAGGTGAATACGGGCGGCCCGACCAATCTGCTGACGGATCACTATCTGAGTCTGGCGCTGAGCCATGGTGGCAATCCGGGCAATGCCAACTACAGCTACATCGTGCTGCCGAATCGCAGTGTGGCCGCGACGGCAGCCTTTGCCAGTGCCAATCCGGTCACGGTACTGGAAAATACCCCGCAAGCCAGTGCCGTACAGGACCGCGAGCAAGGGCTGACGGGCGTGGTGTTCTGGGCTGATGCCAGCAAGACCGTGGCGATGGGGGGGCAACCCTATCTGAGTAGCGACAGGAAAGCCGTAGTGACGCTGCAGCAGCGTGGTACGGATGTGCAGCTGGCGGTTGCCGATCCGACCCAGAGCAATACCGGGCAGATCCGGCTGGAACTGTACCGCAGTGCCACCGCGCTACTTGAATGTGATCCTGCGGTGACGATTCTGCAGCGTAGCCCGACCATCAAGCTGGCGGTCAACGTCAACCACAGCGCCGGCAAGTCATTCGCCTGTCACTTCACGGCGAACAATGTGGCGACGCTGGCAGCGCTTGCCGATACGTTTGTCTGGGACGATCCGCTGCAGGACCTCAATAATGGCGGGCGCAGCTATCTCTCAGTGAAAAACGACGCGGTACGGTATGCCCGCAAAGGCTTGCTGAAATTCGATCTGACCAGCGTGGCCGGGACGATCGACAGTGCCACGTTGAGTCTGACGACGACGGCGGTCGGGATGGCAGGGCTGAGCCATCAACTGCACCGTACCGTAAAAGACGACTGGAGCGAGGCGAGCGTCAACTGGGGCAGTTTCCCGGCGCTGGGGCAGGCGGTCACGAGGTTTGCCGTGCCAGCGCTGAACAGCAGCGTCAGTGTCGATGTCAGCAATGAGGCCCGGGTGGCGAGCAGCGGCAATGGGCGGCTGTCGCTGGCGCTGGTCTCGGTCAGTCCCTATCAGGCCAACGGCAAGGTCGATTACGCCACAAGGGAGCATAGCAATCCGGCCTATCGCCCCGCTTTGCAGGTGATTTACCACTGATGTGACCGTTTGCATCGTGACAATTGCGCGGGGATGCGGTTATGATTCAGACCATATTTGGCGCCGGATAAACGCTTAGGCGCAGGCCGGAAACTAGCCTAACGCTCCCCTTTTTTGGATAGTCTGCATGAATACTGCCGTAACGCCGGTCGCCGATGCCCACGCGGCGCCGGACTATTGCCCCAACTGCAATGCCGTACTGACCGGACATTTCTGTTCGCAATGCGGACAGGAAGCGATTCTGCACCATGCCAGCGTGGGCGAATTCCTGCATGAATTCATCGGCCACTACATCGCGCTGGAAGGCAAGCTGTGGGGCACGGTGTTGCGCCTGCTGTTCCGCCCCGGGGCGCTGACGCTGGAGTATATCCGTGGTCGCCGGGTGCGCTTTGTACAGCCGCTGCGCCTGTATCTGACCCTGAGTTTGCTGTTCTTCGCGCTGCTGAAATTCACGGCCTTTTTCGAACCCAGTATCGCGGAGGCCGACGCACCAGCCAAGGTTGCTGCCAGCAAGGTGCAGAAGCCCGGGAAGCCTGCCGGCCCGGGGGCGCACGCGGGCGTGGCATCTGCGCCAGCAGCTGATCCGGAGGCCGAGGCGGAAGCCGAGCAGACACCGGACGAGAAGGATGTGCCGCTGACCGATGTCAATGTAACGGGCGATGAAAAAGTCCAGCGCTGGCTGCAAAGCTGGCCCAAAGTGAAGCATCAGCTGGACGCCTTCGAGCATCTGAAGAGCGCCGAGAAGATCAAGGTTTTCAAGGACGGCTTCTATCATTACGCGCCGTATGCGATTTTCGCGCTGATGCCGGTCTTCGCGCTGTATCTGAAGCTGCTGTATCTGGGCTCGGGACGGCGCTTTGGTAACCATGTGCTGTTTGCCCTGCATACCAACGCTTTTGCCTATTTCATCTTCAGCCTGATGCTGCTGATTCCGTGGGGCTTCGTCCAGTTCGTGCTGTGGTGCTGGTTGCTGGGCTATCTGCCGTGGGCCATGCGGCGCGTCTATCAAAGCGGTCGCTGGAGTACGCTGTTGCGCTGGCTGACGCTGATGTTCTTCTATTCGCTGTCGATCGGCATTGCCGTCGCTCTGTCCATGCTGGCCGGGATTATGACCATCGGCCACTAAGTCCCGGGCCGACCCGCGCCGGGGTGCACGGCGCGCCTTGCAGTCTGGCGGCGCCCACACTATACTGCGCGCAATACTGTTTAAATATACAGTTCAAGGGCGGGCCGGTCATGGCAGAAGCGGACGATATGGGTTACTCTCCTGCGTGTCGCCGACCCACCCCTTAGCCGAGACTCCTATGACTGCCACGCCAGCCGCTTTCCCCACCATCGCTCTGGTCGTGCGCCAGAATACGGACGGTATTGCCGGCCCGGTGCGCAGCGTGGTGGAGTTTCTCCAGCAAGCCGGGCATGCGGTGGTGTTCGAAGCGCAGACCGCCGAACATCTGGGGCCGACTCTGGCGCCGCTGCCGGTGATGACGGCCAGCGAAATCGGTAAGCATTGCGATGCGGCCATCGTGATGGGTGGCGATGGCACCATGCTGGGCATTGCGCGCCAGCTGGCGCCGTTCGACGTGCCACTGATCGGCATCAATCAGGGCCGGCTCGGCTTCATGACCGATATTCCCCTCGACGGCATGCTGGACGTGCTGGCACAGATTCTGGGCGGCCATTATCAGGCCGACCGCCGCACCCTGCTGGAAGGCCGGGTGGTGCGCGACGGTGCCACCATCCATCTGGGGCTGGCCGTCAATGACGTGGTGGTGGCGCG
>JAIELO010000330.1 GCA_019752915.1 Burkholderiaceae bacterium | reverse complement strand
GACATGCAGGTGGCAACTCTGTCGTTTAGTAAATCGTCGGGAACGCCGACGGCTGCGGAAGGCTGCCACCAGTTCCACGGGTCATGGGAACTTTGCTACCGCCACATAAAAATAGCCCGACCTCGGGCATAACTAGGAGATCTACATGATGTTCAGTACCCATCTCGCACAGCGGCAGCCACGTAGCGCCGTGAAACCGCTCGCACTGGCTGTGGCGACCGCGCTGGTAGCGCTGTCGAGCGCACATGCACAAACGGCCGGCAAACCGGCCGATAGCAAAGCCGATGCCGCTGCACCGGCCACCGTGGTCGTTACCGGTTACCGTTACGCGATCGAACAAAGCCTGGATCAGAAACGCGCCGCCAACGCCATCGTCGAAGTCATTACGGCGGAAGACGTGGGCAAGTTCCCCGACAAGAACGTGGCCGACGCGCTGCAGCGCGTGCCGGGCGTGATCGTCAACCGCGACGGCGGTGAAGGTAAAAACGTCAGCGTGCGCGGTCTGTCGTCGGAACTGACGCTGACCCAGTTGAACGGTAACTACATCGCCACGGCCGAATCGAACGGTGATCCGACCCGCTCGTTCAACTACATGCTGATGCCGTCGAATATGCTGTCCAGCGCCGAGTTGTATAAAACTCCGGAAGCACGCATCGACGAAGGCGGTATCGGCGGCACGGTGATTCTGCATACCCGTCGTCCACTCGAGGTGAAGTCGGGTAGCGGTTTCGTGTCCGCCGAAGGCACCTGGGCCGACACCACCAAGAAAACCGACGGCCAGTTCTCCGGCCAGTATGCGTGGCACGATGAAGCCAACACCTTCGGTATTCTGGCTGGCTACACGCAGCAGAAACGCACCACCCGCACCATGGGTGCCAGCACGGAAAACTGGCAGTGGTATGCCGATGACTACAAAGCCCATCCGGCTACCGACGTTAATGGCAAACCATCGGGCCTGAATTCGCGCTGGTGGGGACAGTCGGGCTTCTACGACCAGAGTGGTAAGTACTACTCCAATTTCATGATGCCCACTTCCGTCAATCTGAACGTGAAGAACGAGGAGCGCGAGCGCAAGGGCGGTCAGTTGACCATGCAATTGAAGCCGATGCGTAACCTGACCCTGACCGGTAACTACTTCCGCTTCGATCTGTCGCAGGATTCCCAGACCAATACGCTGAAAGTACCGGAGTGGAATCTGGCCCGTTATGACGGCGACGGTAACTGGCCCGGTGGCCGGATGCTCGATGGTCTGACCTTCGATCGCAGCGGCACCATCGTCACGGGCGCACAGTACAGCGCGCACGCAGGCAAGAAATACTACTGCAGTGGTGATGCCGCGGCAGCAGCCGGTTATAAAAACACCGGTGGTTTCGGCCCTGATGATTGCACCATTCCGACCCCGCAGATTACCGGTAGCTACAATCAGGAGAAGTCGCTGTCGCAGACCGCCGATATCGAAGCGGACTGGCACGGCCAGTCGCTCGATGCGCAGTTCAAGCTGGGTCGCACCTGGGCTAGCGGTGGTCCGTCGATGCAATTCACCATGCCGATCAAACCTCGCGTACAGAACGCCGATGGCAGCTGGACGCTGGGTAACTATGCCACTGCATGGAATGTTAATGGCACGCCGACCATGACCTTCTCGCCAGAGTTGATGGCCAATCTGCAGAAGGGCATTGGCGAAATCGATCTGGGTTCGACCTCGTCGTCGTGGACTCGCAACAGCACCGAGCAGAAATATGCGCAAGGTGATTTCACCTGGCACACCGACACCAACTGGCTCGATTCGCTGCAGTTCGGCGCGAAATACCGTGATGGTGGTACGCATCGCAGCACCGGCAATAACTACTGGGCCTGCAAAGGCAAAGATGCCAGCAACTACGACAACCGCTATCAGGCAGGTTGCGACTCGACGGCTTCGCGCTTCCAGTCCGGCTTCCTGTACCCCGAGTCGCTGGGTAATCTGACCGGTGGTATCAGTGCCAGTGCTTTCCCGGCGATTAACTTCCCGGCCTATATCGCGAACCTGAACCAGACCTATGGCGCGATGCAGACCCGTAACGAAGATAACTTCGTCTACAACGTGGGCGAGAAAATCACCTCGATGTATCTGCAGGCGAATGTCAAGACGGATCGCTTGCGCGGTAACGTGGGCCTGCGCGTGGTGCGTACCCGCCAGCACGCCGATTCGACCGACCGCGTGGATAACTACAACGACTACTTCTATAACGGCGCCAATGGAACTGCCGCCCCATGTCGTGCTGGTGGTCTGCCAGCGACCGGTGCGCCGGCCGGTTCCGGTTGCGTCAGCGGCTTCACTACGCTGCCAGACAGTATCGCGCACACCTCGTCGTTCGTGGTCAGCTCGCTCGATCGCAGCTACACCGATGTACTGCCAAGCTTCAATCTGGCGTATGACCTGAGCGACCAGTTGCTGTTGCGTGCCGCCTCGTCGAAAGTGGTGTCCCGTCCCGGCTATGGCGATATCGCTTCTCCGGGTGGCCTGCAGAACTACAGCCAGGAATACGTCAATGATCGTCGTCTGATCGGTGGTGGCGACCAGCAGGGCTGGTTCGGCGAAGGTAGTAACAAAGCGCTGGAACCATACAAAGCTACCCAGTTCGATCTGGGTCTGGAGTGGTACTTCCAGCGTGGTTCGGTACTGGGTACGGGTCTGTTCCGCAAAAACGTGAGCAACTTCGCGGTGCCGGTGGTACTGAGTATGCCAATGACGGTGGGCGGCAATACCGTCACGGTGCAGAACTACGCCACCAGTGCCGGTGGTCGTAACGCGGTCTCGCAAGGTGTCGAACTGTATGCCCAGCATACCCTCGATTCCGGTCTGGGCTTCCAGTTCAACTACACCTACAACAAGACCAATCAGGCAGCGATTACGCTGGCCGATGGTAAGCAGATCGGTACTTCGCCACTGGTCGGCAGCGCCCGTAACCAGACCAATCTGACGGTGTTCTATGGCACCGACCAGTACATGGTGCGTGCTTCGTACAACCGTCGCGGTGAAGTGGTGGGTGGCCTGATCAATGGCTTGAATGTGTATTCCGATCCGTACAGCCAGGTGGATCTGAATGCGTCCTACAACTTCAGCAAGCAACTGAGTCTGACCGCCTCCGTGTTGAACCTGACCCGTCAGGAAACCCGTTCGCATCTGGGTAACGATACCCAGGATCGCTTCTACGGTAACAACTACACGGGTCGTGTGGCTTACGCTGGTCTGAGCTACAAGTTCTAAAACCTCCCCCGACTCCCCGCTCCGCCGGGCGGGGAGTTTTCCCGGCAGTTGCCAGCTTTGCTGGTGACTGCCTTCTCGTTTGGGCGGCACTATGACGAAGCAAGCACGCATTTCCACCATCACCGTGGTCGGAGGCGGCAGCGCAGGCTGGATGGCCGCTGCTGCATTGACTACTTATCTGGGTAAAGGCGCCACCGTGCGGCTGATCGAGTCCGAGGAAATCGGCATCGTCGGCGTGGGCGAAGCCAGTGTGCCGCATATTCGCCAGTTCAATGGCCAGTGGCTAGGACTGGACGAAGCCGAATTTGTGCGCCGCACGCAGGGCACTGTCAAACTCGGTATCCAGTTTAATGACTGGGGTCGCATCGGTGACAGCTATATTCACGGCTTTGGCGCGATCGGGCGTTCGCTCGGGCCGCTGCCATTTCACCAGTTCTGGCTCAAGCAATATTTGGCCGGGAAAGCTGGTCCGATCGGCGACTATTCAGCGCAGACGGTGATGGCGCCGCAAGGAAAATTCTGTACTGGCGACCGCAATGCGTCACCCGGCACACCACTGGCCGATATCGCTTACGCCTATCATTTCGACGCCAGCCTGTATGCACGCTATCTGCGTGAAGTGGCGGAGCAGCGCGGCGTGCAGCGCATCGAGGGAAAAATCGTCAGTGTGCAGCAGCGTGCCGAAGATGGCTTCATCACGTCTGTTACGCTGGAAAGCGGGCAGGTGGTCGATGGTGAGCTGTTCATCGATTGCTCGGGCTTCCGTGGCCTGCTGATCGAAGAAACCCTCAAGACCGGTTACGTCGACTGGTCGCACTGGCTGCCGTGTGATCGCGCAGTAGCAGTGCCGTGCGAGAGTGTGCAGCCGATTACACCCTACACACGCTCGACGGCGCGCCGCGCTGGCTGGCAATGGCGCATTCCGCTGCAGCATCGCACCGGTAACGGCCATGTGTATGCCAGCAGCTATATGAGTGATGATGAAGCGGTAGCGACGCTGCTGGATAATCTCGATGGTGCACCATTGGCCGAACCGCGTTTGCTGCGCTTTACTACCGGCATGCGCAAGCAAAGCTGGAACCGCAACGTAGTTTCGCTGGGACTGGCCAGCGGCTTTCTCGAGCCGCTCGAGTCGACCAGCATCTATCTGGCGCAATCGGGCATTACCCGTCTGCTTAGCCTGTTCCCGAATCGTGATTTCAATCCGCTGCTCAGTAATCAATACAACCGCGAGACAGCGTTTGAATACGAGCGGGTGCGCGATTTCCTGATCCTGCATTACCACGCTACCGAGCGTCATGACACACCATTCTGGGATTATTGCCGCACCATGGCGATTCCGGAGAGCCTGCACACGGCGCTGGAGTTGTTCCGCAACGATGGGCGCTACTTCCGTCACGGCGAGGACTTTTTTGCGCTGCCTAGCTGGGTGCAGGTCATGCTGGGGCAGGGCATCGTCCCGCGCGGCTATCACCCGATTGTTGACGAGATGCCGGAGCAGAAACTGGCCGAACTGGTGGAAAGTATGCGCGGCATGCTGTCGCACGCGGTTGCCGCGATGCCGACCCATGACGAGTGGCTGGAACGTTACTGGAAGGCGCAGGCCGCATGAACCACATCTTTTTTCCGCGCGCCTGCCGCGCCATGGCAGTGATAGTGCTGCTGCTTGTTTCACTGAGCGGTGCTAGCGCTACCAGCATCTCCTTCAACGAGCAGTCGCTGGCGCAGGGCTGGCAATTCCGCCTGCTGCCCGGCAGTGCGCAGGCAATCGCCCATCCGGAAGCGGCACGCTGGCGCAAAGCTAGCGTGCCGGGGACTGTGCACACCGACCTGTTTGCCCACAAGCTGATCCCCGATCCCTATGTGGGGGCACCGGAAGCGGGACTGCAGTGGATCGGGCTGGCCGACTGGGAGTACCGCAGCCGCTTCGATGCTTCGTCGGCAGTGCGTGCGCGCAGCCGTAGCGAACTGGTTTTTCACGGTCTCGATACCTTTGCCGAAGTCTGGCTGAATGGCGTCAAGCTGCTCGATGCGGATAACGCCTTCCGCACCTGGCGAGTGCCGGTTCAGGGGCGTTTGCGTGCCCGTAATAACGACCTGCGCATCGTGCTGCGCTCGCCGATTGCCACACTACTGCCCAAGGTGGCGGCGATGCCGCACAAGCTGGCGGGGAATTATCCGTCGCCGTATGGTGATGAACCGGCCGATGCGATGACCGGCAATTTCGCCCGCAAACCGGGCTATCACTATGGATGGGACTGGGGGCCACGTTATGTGACGGCCGGGATCTGGGATGCGGTACAACTGGAAAGCTGGGATGTGCTGCGCATCGACGATCTGCAACTGCGGCAGGATCATGTGGATGCCGAGCGCGCCGAACTGGCTGCGGTGGCGACCATCGACGCCGTGGCCGCCGGTGAGTTCGCACTGCGGGTATGGCAGACCGCGCCCGATGGCAAGCGGGTGCTGGCCGTGCAGCAGCACGCCAGCGTGCGGCCGGGCACTAATCGCATCGAATTGGCGCTGCATGTGGAGCGCCCACAGCGCTGGTTCCCGAATGGCTATGGGGCACAGGCGCTGTATCACTACGAGCTGGAAGTGCTGCAGAATCAGGCCGTGATTGCCAGCCGTGGTGCCCGAACCGGCTTGCGTAGTCTGGTGCTGCGCCGCGATCGCGATGTGCAGGGACAGAGCTTCTATTTCGAGGTCAATGGCATTCCCGTGTTTGCCAAAGGCGCCAATACCATCCCGTTCGACATGTTCCGCCCGCGCGTCGGCAAAGCGCAATTGCGGCGGGTACTGGAATCGGCGCGCGACGCGAATATGAACTTTCTGCGTAGCTGGGGTGGCGGCTATTACGAGAGTGATGATTTTTTCGATCTGGCCGATGAACTGGGCCTGCTGGTCTGGCAGGACTTCATGTTTGGCGGCGGCATGCAGCCTGCCTATGACGAGGCCTTTCGCCGCAACGTGATTGCGGAAGCGCGCGATAACGTGCGACGTCTGCGCAACCATCCGAGTCTGGCGCTGTGGTGCGGGAATAACGAGGAAGAAATCGCCTGGAAGTACTGGGGCCCCGGCAAGGCCATGATGCAGGCCGCCCCGGCGTTTGCCAGCCGGGTGTGGGATGGCTACGTGCAGCTGTTCGGCACTGACCTGCGCAAAGTGGTGGCGGAAGAGGGCGGCGGCGTCGCCTACTGGGCCAGTTCGCCCGGCGACGATCTGGCCGAGGTGGCCAATACGGTGGCCAGTGGTGATATGCACTACTGGGAAGTGTGGGGAAATCCCGCCCATCCGGTGTCGCAGTATCTGCAGATTACGCCGCGCTTCATGTCCGAATACGGCCTGCAGGCATGGCCGGTTCAGCGCACCATCGACGCATTTGCGCCGCGCGCGCAGCAGGGCATGCAGACGCCGGTCATCGAGGCGCATCAGAAATTCATGGCCGGTAAGGGAAATCAGCGCTTGCTCAAATATGTCGACGATGAATTCGGTACACCGCAGGGCTTTGCCGACTTTGTCTATCTGAGTCAGGTGGCCCAGGCGGAAGGCATTGCACTGGCGGCCACCCATCACCGCGCCAGCCGGCCCTACACCATGGGGTCGCTGTACTGGCAGCTCAATGATGTCTGGCCGGGCGCATCGTGGTCCAGCGTCGACTGGTTCGGCCGCTGGAAGGCGCTGCAGTTCCACGCGCGGCGCTTCTATGCGCCGGTGGCCGTGGCGGCGTTACGCGATGCATCAGGGAGTACGCCGCTTAGCCGTATCACGCTGCTCAACGATCGCACCACGGCGCTGCACGGGGAACTGCATCTGCGCGTGCTGACGCTGGATGGCAAGCTGCTGCGCGAGGAACGCCAGCAGGTTGAACTGGCGCCACTATCGGCGCAGCGCTGGGCCGAATATAGCGATGCCAGTCTGCTGGGCGAGGCCGATCCGGCCAGCACGGTGGCGCTGTTCGAGCTGCAGGTGGCTGGCGAAGCAGCATCGCGTAGCGTGGTGTACTTCAAGGCGGCGAAAGCATTGCGCTGGCCGGATGCTGGTCTG
>JAIELO010000194.1 GCA_019752915.1 Burkholderiaceae bacterium | reverse complement strand
AAAGCCGAGCCGTTCGACGGCCAGTCCGGCATCGCCTGACCGCAACCCCGGGGTCAGGTCGGGCAAAGTGCAGACTCGGCTGTTAGTTGTCCAGCTTTGGGCTGATGCTGCTGCTGGCCTGATGCGCGCGAAGCATACGCCCGACCGAGCGGCGCGATACGCCGCAATGCTGAGCAATGTCGCTCATTGAAAAGCAGCGGCTAAGATACGCGGCGACCACTGCTTTGTCGATGCTCGTGTTATTCGCGAAGTAGTCCTTGAGCGCGGGTTGCAGGGCGCTCTTGTGTGCCCGGGAGATTTCACACGATGCGTTCGTTTGAGCAGGGATATTTTCAAATGCTAAAGCTGGCAGCGCACCGAGATGGAGTTGGTGTTGCAAGCCTTCGAGTGGATTCTTTGCGTCGATACCTTGTAAAGTAAAGTCGCGATAGGCGATGCGGGCGACGTCGTTCGTTGCGCCGAAATGTGAGAGAAGGGAATGGGTATCCAGCCACGCCGGGCAGGGGGCCTGACCCATCACGAAGCGATGGCTGCTCCAGCGCCATTCCTCCGGTGTCGCGACTAAACCGGCCCGCACCGGATTGAGTACGATGTATCGGGCCAATTCCAGCAGATAAGCATCCCTTTGGCAGAGCAATGCATTGTAGCGTCCCTGAAACACATGCCCTACCAGACTATGTCGACGGTTAAATGTCTGGGAATACACACCATTCAATTGCCGCATGCCTTTCGAGAGCCCACCTTGCCTGGTTTCGATGAGGATGTGGAAGTGATTGCCCATCAGGCAAAAGGCATAGACGGAAAATTCGAAGCGCAGACAGACTTGTTCCAGAATCTCGAGCCAGTAGCTGCGATCGATATCATCATGGAAGATGGCTGCGCGGCGGTCGCCGCGTGTGGTGACGTGGTAGAGGGCACCGTCAAATTCAATTCTCAATGGCCGGGTCATGCTAGCAATCTAGCGTAAGCCTGCCGGCTGAGATTGAACTGAATCAAGAACGCTATGATGCTACGTGGCTGCTTGACTAAGGCTGAGCCTGCACTTTGCCCGACCTGACCCCGGGTTATGACCCTGGGTTAGGTGGCGTTGAGTTCGGCGACGAAGTCGTACAGGTCGCCGCGAAAGTAGCTGCGGCAGAATTCGACGGCGCGCCCGTCACGCAGAAAGCCGAGCCGTTCGACGGCCAGTCCGGCGTCGCCGGGGCCGGTTTGCAGCAGGCTGGCTTGCTCGCCCGTCAGCAGCAGGGCGCTGAGGCGCTGCAGCGCGCGTACGGGGCGGTTGCCGGCCTGTTCGAGTGCGTCATACATCGACACCTGTACTGCGTCCAGCGAGGGCAGGCAGCTGCCGACGATGGTGGCGTATTCGAGGCAGACCGGGACGTCGTCGGCGTAGCGGATGCGGTGGTAGCGGTACACCATGGTGCCGGGGCTGAGGCGCAGCCGCAGCGCTTCTTCCGGAGCGACTACCCCTTCCGAACGCTTGAGCCAGACGCTGCGCGGCTGGCGCCCGCGGGCGCGCATATCTTCCGAAAACGAACTGAGTTTGGCGAAATTCTTTTCGATCCGGCTGTTGACGAAGTTGCCCGATCCGGGGCGGCGCACCAGCAAGCCTTCTTCCACCAGTCCGGCTATGGCTTTGCGCACCGTGATGCGCGACAGGCCCAGTTCCGAGGCCAGCTGGCGCTCGGCCGGCAGGGCGCCATCCGGCCCGAACAGCTTGCTGTCGATGGCACTGCGCAAGGCGCGCTGCAATTGCAGATACAGGGGCTGGCCGGGGCTGGCGCCCAATTTCTGCATGATCTGTGCTAGCGCATTCATCCCGGCAGTCCCCCTGTTTGTGGTTTGAAAAATAATACCAAAAAAGACCAGTGCTGCGGTATTGCACTGGTCTTATTGTATTAGACCAGTTCTCTTCCCCTTGCCTGTGATAAAAAGCAACAAAGTGGTATGTGTTGTTCCTGCAACAGCAAGAAAAAAATCGAAAACTGGTAGTGTTCTGGTATTGGTCTGGAGTATATTGGCGTTCAATTGGTTTTGTAAGTGGTTGCAAAGAAGGGATCTGCAGGTGGTTGCGGCGGCAAGCACCGGCTTTCGAGATCTACGTTAAACCTGGACTGGCTATCAAGAGCCACCAATCAAAGGGGGAGTATATGAAAGGTAATTTCATCGCAGACCAGCGCACGGTTGCTAATCGCAAGACGCCGATCGCTGCGGCCGTGGCCATGCTGGCCATGAGCGTTGCCATGTCGGCTCAAGCTCAGCAGGCAAAAGAAGAACCGACCACGGTGATCGTGACCGGTATCCGCGCTTCGCTGCAACAATCGCTGAATCAGAAGAAAAACGCTGAATCGCTGGTGGAAGTGATCACCGCTGAAGATATCGGCAAAATGCCGGACAAAAACGTGGCTGACTCGCTGTCGCGCGTTTCCGGTGTGACCACCACCAGCGCCGGTTCGGCCGAAGGTTCCTTCGGTGAGAACGAGCACGTGCAACTGCGCGGCCTGTCCTCGCAATTCACCCTGACCACCCTGAACGGTCACACCGTATCGAGCGGTGACTGGTACGGTCCGAACATCGCCGCTGGCGGTCGTAGCGTTTCCTACACCCTGCTGCCATCGGATCTGGTTGGCCGCATCGTGGTACACAAATCGTCGCAAGCAGACCTGATCGAAGGCGGCGCCGCTGGTAGCGTCGACATCCAGACCCGTAAGCCACTGGAATTCAAAGAGCGTCTGACCATGTCGGCGTCGGTAGAAGCTGCGTACTCGACCGCTGCTAAATCGACCGATCCAGCGCTGTCGGCTCTGGCTAACTGGAAAAACGACGACAACACCTTCGGCGTGCTGGCACAAGTATTCTCGCAATCGCGCAAACTGCAACGCGCCGGTTCCGAAGGCGTGTGGTGGGACAAAGCCGGTGCCAACTATCCTGACCCAGCACTGGCCGGCAAAAACGTCAGCCTGCTGAGCGGCGCCGTGCTGTTCGAGCAAGAGCGTAAGCGTAACGGTGGTTATCTGGAAGCGCAGTGGAAACCACAAAGCAATGTCACCCTGGATCTGTCGGGCTTCCTGTCGACCGTCGACGCGAAGAACTACAACACCAACTACATGGCTGACACCATCAATGCCTTCAACGGCCCGGGCTGGAACGGCAATGCCGTGAAACCAACCGGTGCGGCGACGGTATCGGGTAACACCATCACCTCGATCTTCTTCGACAAGAACGCCTTCGGCGCCAACTCGGCCGGTGCATGGTCGGTGGTAGAAGACGTGGCAGCCCGTCCAGATGCAAAAACCGATTCGAAGTTCCTGAACTTCGACGCAAAATGGAAAGTCAGCGATGACCTGACCCTGACCAGCAAACTGGGTCACACCAGCGGCAGCGGCAAGACCAAGGACGTCGGCTTTGAAGTGCTGAGCGGCTGGAATCAAGGCGCCGGCTACTCGCTGACCAGCGACGGTATCTTCGTGCTGAACGTTCCTGGCGGCGACAAGTTCGTGCGCGCTGGCGGCGGCATCGGCGGCTGGGGTAGCTACACCTCGTCGACCGACAAAGAATCGTATGGTCAGGTTGACGGCGAACTGAAACTGGCGTCGGACATCGTTCCTTCGGTCAAATTCGGTGTGCGCGTTGCCAAACACGAACGTGACCTGCAGAAAATGGGCATGGTTCTGGGCGCCGGTGCGGATGACGAGAAACAGATCCCTGAAAGCGCGATCGGTAACTACGGTTCGAACTGGTACGGTAACCTGCCAGTGAACCCGACCCCGGGCTTCAACCCGTTCAAGATCAGCAATGAATACGTTGCTTCGTGGGTTGCCAAGTACGCTACCTTCAACACCCATGCTACCCAGCAGGAATTCAACATCAAGGAAGACACCACGGCTGGCTACTTCCTGGCCAACCTGCAACCTTCGGAAACCGTCAGCGGTAACGTCGGTGTGCGTCTGGTGCGTACCAAGATGGATATCCACGCTTTCCTGCCAGGCGGCAAGCCAAACTACGAGCAGAGCTTCAACGATGTCCTGCCTAGCCTGAACCTGCGTGCTGACCTGTCGAAAGACCTGATCGCCCGCTTCGCTGTGAACCGTGGCATGTCGCGTCCTGACTTCGGTCAACTGGCCGGTAACGACCTGCGCGATCTGCAGCACAACGGTGTTGGTAGCAATCCATACCTGAGCCCAATCCGCAGCAACAACCTGGATCTGAGCCTGGAATGGTACTTCGCTCCTAAAGCACTGCTGCAAGCCGGTATCTTCAGCAGCGACCTGAAAGGTGTGATCGCGTACGGCCACAGCATTCTGCCGTACGCTGATGCATCGAAACAGGGCGTGATCGCTAACTACGACATCTCGGCTCCGGTCAACACCAACGGCAAGCTCAACGGCTTCAACCTGGCTTACGAGCAGAACGTCTGGGGCGGTATCGGTGTATCGGGTAACTACAGCTACTCGGATGGCAAACAGACCGACAAACTGGCAAGCGGTACCTGCAACGGTAAAGCTGGCGAAGACTGCACCCTGTACGGCACCTCGAAGAACTCCTACAACGTAGGCGCCTTCTACGAAGATGACCGCTTCAGCGCACGTGTCGCTTACAGCCATCGTTCCGCTTACAAACTGGGTAACCGTGGTGGTTCCGACTACTTCCAGAGCCCTAACGGTTCGCTGAACATCGCGCTGAACTACACCCTGAACAAGAACGTTATGTTCACCGTGGAAGCACAGAACCTGAACGATCCGCTGATGACCGTGTACAAAACGGACACCACCCAGATCGCTGGCGTGTACAAAAACGGCAAGACCATCTACGGTGGTCTGCGCGCCAAGTTCTAATGGCATGACTGATCCGGCAAACCATGGCTAACATGGCTTGCCGTGATGAGCGAGGCTGTCCGGCACCAGTGCCGGCAGCCTTTTTTTCTTTGTGTATCGGGATCTAGACTATGCTTCGAATTTCTTTGTCCGGGCTGGCGGCTATGCTGGCCATGCTGCTGTCGGGCTGCGCTGCGGCTAGCACCATTGCAGCGTCTGCGGACAGTAGCGCCCCTGCAGTGGTGCTGAGCGCCTACAAACATCTGGCCCAGTGGCAGGATCCGGCCAATCCGGTGATTACGGTGGCACCGGACGGCGTGCGCCAGCCCTATCTGGCCGATGGCGCGCATCGCTTCGGGCGCGCAGCGCTGAGCTGGGCGTTTGCCAGTGGTGAATGCGGCGAGGAAGTGTGGGGCGAGCTGCCCGGCGCGCAGATTGCGGCGGCCAATGTGGCGGCGTTTGCGCAAGCCGGCATCGGTTATGTGATCTCGACAGGCGGGCAGGGACAGATGTTCACTTGCGCCAGCGATGAAGGTATGGAGCGCTTTATCGCGCGCTACGATTCCCCGGCCTTGCTGGGGATAGACTTTGATATCGAGGAAGGCCAGAGCGTCGCGCAGATCGACTCGCTGGTGCAGCGTGCGCTGCTGGCGCAGCAACGCCGGCCGGCATTGCGCTTCAGTTTTACCGTGGCGACCCACGCGGCCTCCGATGGCAGTAACCACAGCCTGAATGAGCTGGGTGAGACGGTACTGAAGGCGGTGCGTCAGCATGGCTTGCGCAATTACACCTTCAATCTGATGGTGATGGATTACGGGCCAGCCTCGCGCAAGGTGTGCGTGGTGCGCAAGGGCCGCTGCGACATGGGCCGTTCGGCACTGCAGGCGGCACAGAATGTGCAGCGCAAATATGGTCTGCCGCTGAACCAGATCGAACTGACGCCGATGCTGGGCATGAACGATGTGGTGGAAAATGTGTTCACACTGGCCGATATGCGCCTGCTGGCGCGCGCCGTCGCGCAGCAGAAGCTGGCCGGTCTGCATTTCTGGTCGCTCGATCGCGACACCCCCTGCAAGACGCCAGTGAAGGGCGCCGATGCGCTGTGTAGCGGCGTGTCGGGCGTGCCGGCTGGCGCGTATCTGCGGGCGATGGGGGCTGGCGCTACGCTGGCTGCGGGAGCGCGCCGATGAAGCGTCTGTTGTCGCTCGATGTGCTGCGCGGCCTGACGGTGGCGTTGATGATTATTGTGAATACGCCGGGCGACTGGGGCACGGTGTATGCGCCGCTACTGCACGCCCAGTGGCATGGCTTTACGCCGACTGACTGGGTGTTTCCGACCTTTCTGTTCGTGGTGGGGAATGCGCTGAGTTTTGCCGTGCCGCGCTATGCTGCGCAAGGCCATTCGGCGGTGTTGCGCAAGGCGTTCAAGCGTAACGCGATTATTTTCCTGCTGGGTTTTCTGCTGTTCTGGTTTCCGTTCGTGACCCAGGACAGTAGCGGCGCGTGGGGCTGGATTCCACTGGCCGGCAGCCGCATTCCCGGTGTGCTGCAACGGATCGCCCTGTGCTCGCTGCTGGCCACTCTGATCCTGAATTTCTGGGGTACGCGTGGTGCGTTGCTGTACAGCGTACTGGCCTTACTCGGCTACTGGTGGCTGTTGCTGGCTGCTGGCGATCTGACGCTGGCAGGCAATGCGCCGGCACGCTTCGATTTGTGGCTGCTGGGCGAGGCACACCTGTACCACGGCGAAGGCGTGCCTTTCGATCCGGAGGGCTTGCTGGGGACACTGCCGGCGACAGTGAATGTGATCGCCGGCTACTTCACGGGGCGCATGCTGCTGGAACAGGGCACCGGTACGGCCACGCTGCGCCGCATGCTGCTGGCGGGGCTGGCTGCGGTGCTGCTGGCGCTGTGCTGGCAGCTGGTGCTGCCGCTAAATAAAAAGCTGTGGACCAGTTCCTACGTGCTGCTGACCATTGGTCTCGATCTGCTGGCGCTAGCCTTGCTGGTGTATGCCATCGAAGTGCGCGGCCAGCGTGGCTGGACCTATTTCTTCGAAGTGTTCGGCAAGAATACGCTGTTCATCTATCTGCTGTCGGAACTGGCGGTGGTGATCCTGAGCCGTGTGCGGGTGGGCAGCCGGGATGCTTACAGCTGGCTGTATCAGCACCTGTTCCAGCAGCTGGCCGCACCACAACTGGCCTCGCTACTGTTCGCGCTGTGCTTCATGCTGGCCTGCTGGCTGGTGGCATGGCAGATGGATAAACGCCAGTGGTATGTGAAGGTATGAGCGCTAGCAAGCAGCGGCTACTCAGCCTCGACGCTTTTCGCGGCGCAGTGATTCTGGCCATGATCTGGGTGAATTATCTGGCCGGCATGCCGGGCATTCCCTACTGGCTCGAACATACTGGCCCGCATGCCGATGGAATCACCTTCCCGGATCTGGTCTTTCCCGGCTTCCTGTTCATCGCCGGGATGGCGATTCCACTGGCCCTGCGGCGCGCCGTCGGACAGGTCACCCCGGC
>JAIELO010000137.1 GCA_019752915.1 Burkholderiaceae bacterium | reverse complement strand
TCCGCGAAATCGTCGCGATGCCGGAAGTCACCGCCGTGGCCGGTTCGCCCGAACACATGCTGGGCGTGGTGAATCTGCGTGGCCAGATTATTACCGTGCTGGATTTGCCGGGCATCGTCGGTGTCACGCCGAAAACCGGTCTGAACATCATGCTGGTGACGGAATTTGCCCGTACCACGCAGGCCTTTGCCGTGGAATCGGTGGATGAAATTGTGCGTCTGGACTGGAGTCAGGTGCTGACGGCCGAAGGTACGGCTGGCGGCAAGGTGACCAGTATTGCCCGCGTCGATGGTGATGTGCAGAACACCCGTCTGGCGCAAGTGCTGGACGTGGAAACCATCCTGCGCGATCTGACCCCTTCGGACGACAAAGACGTCGATCCGGAAACCATCGGTCCTAAACTGATTCTGAAACCGGGCGCCGTGGTGCTGGCCGCCGACGATTCGGTAGTGGCACGTAACCTGATCGAAAAAGGTCTGGAAGCGATGGGCGCGCACTTCATCATGACCAAGTCCGGCAAGGAAGCCTGGGATCGCCTGCAAGCGATCTATGAAGGCACCAAGGCGGAAGGGATTCCGATCAACGACCGTATTGCGATGGTGCTGACCGACCTGGAAATGCCGGAGATGGATGGCTTTACGCTGACCCGTCTGATCAAGCAGGATGCGCGCTTCTCCAAGATTCCGGTGGTGATCCATTCCTCGCTGTCGGGCAAAACCAATGAAGATCACGTCAAGGGTGTGGGCGCGGATGCCTATGTCGCCAAGTTCTCGGCGGAAGATCTGGCCACCACCATTCGTAACGTACTGAGCAAAGCAGCGATCTAAGCAGCGCGACGTCAGTCAGACAGAGCAGGGGCCGTGACGGCAACGTCACGGCCCCTGTTGCATTCAGACCCGTCCCAGCTTAGCGGGCCAGACAGCGCGCGTGGAAGCGGATATGGTCGTCGATAAAGCTGGCGATGAAGTAATAGCCATGGTCGTAACCGGCGTGGCGCCGTAGTTCCAGTGGCTGGCCGGCGTTGCGGCATGCCGCCTCGAACTCTTCGGGATGCAACTGTTCGGCAAGGAATTTATCGCCCAGTCCCTGATCGATCAGGATGCCGCCCGGGAACGGATTCTGCGCCTGTTCCATCAGCAAGCTGGCATCGTGCGCCGCCCATTGCTGGCGGTCGTCACCGAGATAGCCGCTAAAGGCTTTGATGCCCCAAGGGCACAGCGAGGGCGCGGCAATCGGCGCAAAAGCCGAGACCGAACGGAACACGTCCGGATGGCGCAGTGCCAGCGTCAGTGCACCGTGACCGCCCATCGAGTGACCGCTGATGCCGATGCGTTGCGGATCGACGGGAAACTGCTGCACCAGCAGTTGCAGTAATTCGCGCAGATAGCTTTCCATGCGGTAGTGCTTGGCCCACGGTTGCTGGGTCGCGTCCAGATAGAAGCCGGCACCGACGCCAAAATCCCAGTGCGCGCTTTCGCCCTCGACAGCTGCGCCACGCGGGCTGGTATCGGGGGTAATGATTAACATGCCCGCTTCGGCTGCAGCCCGCTGGGCGCCGGCCTTGATGGCGAAGGTTTCTTCCGTGCAGGTCAGCCCCGCAAGGAAGAACAGTGCGGGCACGTGCGCCGCTGGTTTGAGCGCAGCGGCGGGCAGAAACACGCCAAAACGCATGTTCAGCCCGATGGCTTGCGAGTGATGGCGGTAAAAACGCTGCACGCCGCCAAAGCAGGCGTGTTCACTGAGTAGTTCTAGCATGCTGCTTCCTTATGTATCCCGGCGCACAGTGAAATAGCTGAGGCCCTGACAGAATTGTACAAGTTTCTCTGAACGGGAGTCGGGCATGGCGGATTTACTCCGGACGGCATCGGAGCTGGGCTGGCCGGCGGCCATCATACTGGCCTGGTTGGCGGGCGAGTTGCTGCATCGCTTCAGCGGCTGGCCACGCATCAGTGTCTACGGGCTGGTGGGGTTTCTGATGGCGCAGGCCATGCCCGAGGCATTCAGTAGCAGTGCTGCCAGCACCGTGACCTTGCTGGCCAATCTGGCCTTCGGTCTGATTCTGTTCGAGTTTGGCTACCGCATCAATCTGCGCTGGTTGCGCATCAATCCCTGGATTGCCGTCAGCGGGCTGGCCGAGTCGAGCGCCACATTTGCGGTGGTGTATCTGATCGCCCGGCTGGGCGAGATGCCGGCGCTGAGTGCGCTGCTGCTGGCGTCGCTGGCAATGTCGAGTTCGCCCGCCGGGGTGCTGCGCGTGATTAACGAAGCCGATAGTGCCGGGCAGGTGACGGAACGGGTGCTGCATCTGGTGGCCATCAACTGCGTACTAGCGCTGTTCGTGTTCAAGGTGGTGGTGGGCTTCTGGGTGTTCCAGACTTCCGGCAGTCTGCCGCAGGCGGTGTCGCACAGCCTGATCGAGCTGGGACTGTCGGCCTTGCTGGGCGCCATACTCGGCTGGCTGGTGCCGGCCTTGCTACGTCCGCTGGGCGCACTGGCGCAGGATGGCACGCTGGCGTTTGCCATGGGCGTGATGCTGCTGGTGGTGCTGGCCCATACGCTGGCCGTGTCGCCCTTGCTCGCCACGCTGACGTTCGGGCTGGCGGCGCGTCACAGCCGTGTGATGCTGAGTCGCACCGAGCGTAATTTCGGTGCCATCGGTGAATTGCTGGCAGTGCTGTTGTTCGTGTACGCCGCTTCGGCGCTTACCTGGGAACGGGTGCTTGCCGGTGCCGCGCTGGGCGGCGTTCTAGTGCTGGCGCGCTTTCTGGTCAAGACACTGGCGGTGATGGCGTTGGCCCGGGTCGGCGGGATCTCGTGGCGCAAGGGCTTGCTGACCGGTGTGGCGCTGGCGCCGATGTCGGTGTTCGTAACGCTGCTGCTGGAGCAGACCCGCTATCTGGGCATCGTGCTGGTGGACGAACTGGCGGCGCTGGCAGCGATGACCTTGCTGCTGGAGGTGCTGGGGCCGCTGCTGACCCAGCGCGCGCTGATCTGGGCCCGGGAAACCCCGGCGCCGGACGGGGAGGGCGACTGAGATGGCCTTGCCACCATTCAAAGCATCGACGCCGCTCACCATGGGCGTGGAACTGGAGTTGCAACTGGTTAGTCTGTCCGACTACGATCTGACGGCTTCCAGTCCGGATCTGCTGCACTTGCTGGGACGTAAGCCTTTCCCCGGCAATGTCACGCCGGAAATTACCGAGAGCATGATCGAAATCAATAGCGATGTGCAGCAGGAGCACGCGGCACTGCTAGCCCAGCTGGAACAGATACGTGCCACGCTGGTGCAGGCGGGCGAGCAGCTCAATATCGGCATCTGCGGCGGCGGTACGCATCCGTTCCAGAAATGGGCACAGCGGCGCATCTATGCCAAGCCCCGTTTCCGCCAGGTCTCGGCACTGTATGGCTATCTGGCGAAACAGTTCACCATCTTCGGTCAGCACGTGCATATCGGTTGCGCCAGCGGCGACGATGCGCTGTATCTGCTGCATGCACTGAGCCGCTATGTGCCGCACTTCATTGCCCTGTCAGCTTCCTCGCCGTATGTGCAGGGCAATGACACGCTGTTCCATTCAGCGCGTCTGAATTCCGTGTTCGCCTTCCCCATGAGCGGACGGGCGCCGTTCATGCTGGACTGGGACAGTTTCGCGCACGACTATTTTGCGAAGATGGAACACACCGGGGTGATTACCAGCATGAAGGATTTTTACTGGGATATCCGTCCCAAGCCGGAATATGGCACGCTGGAACTGCGCGTCTGCGATACCCCGCTAACGGTGGCGCGTGCGGCGGCACTGGCCAGTTACCTGCAGGCGCTGTGCCGCGATCTGCTGGAGCGACGCGAGGCGCCGCCTCAGGAGGATGATTATCTGGTGTACAACTACAACCGCTTTCAGGCCTGCCGCTTCGGTCTCGATGGCACACTGGTCCATCCGCAAACCTATGAAAGCCTGTCGCTGCGCGAAGATATACTGAGCACGCTACGTAAGATGGAGCGCCATGGCGCGGCGCTAGGCGGGCTGTCGGGTTTGCAGCATTTGCTGGCAGTAACGCATGAGGGCAGCGACGCCCACTATCTGCGCCAGCAATACCAGCGTCGCGGCAGTGCCGAAGGCATGGTCGCCGCAGCGATCGAGCGCTTCCGTGCCGCGAGCTAGTGGCTGGCAATCGCCTGATTGAGGCGGGCGATCAGGGCATCCGGCACGGTTTTGCTACACATGATGTGGCGCTCCGGGCCACGCGGCATGTCCTTGAAACGCAGCAGACGCAGCTGGCGGGTCTGTTCGGCGGGATGGTGCTCTAGGATGTAAGCGCCTTCCTCTTCCGACACAAACATCATGTCGGCGGCACCCAGACTGATCGACTGCACCATCTTCATCGTTGGCGCAGTCGAGACGGCAATCACGGTATTGCGACGGGCCAGCAGTTTATCGAGCTCGCTGCCGTAGGAATAATTGTCTTTCACCAGAATGCGCACATCCTTGCGCTGCATGAGTTCCTGCAGGCTGGTATCACCTTTGTCGGCCAGACTGCTACGCGCTAGCACGGTCCAGTCCTTGTCATGGTAGATGGCGCGGGTAAATTTGGCGTACTGTTCGCGCTCGGGCGTACGGAACCAGCCTATCGCGCAGCTTGGTGTGCTGCCGTCGCGTACCACCAGCAATTGCCGGTTGGTCGGCAAGGCCAGCCAGCGGGTGGGAATCCCTGCCAGTTTGAAGGCGCGTGTGCCCGGAGTGCCCGTCAATCCGCTCGGGCCGCCATCAGGCGAGGCCATCATGTAGGGCGGGCGCTCGCTGTACAGCACCTGCACGCTAGCCTCACTGGCCTGCGCAGTCGTCGATACACAACAGAGTACCGCGCAGAGTGTCGCGCAGCCTTTGGCAAGACGGAAAGACAGCATGTACAGCCTCATCAGTAGTATCTTGCTAGCTTACACCGCTCCCGCGCCGTCGGCCAGAATGGTGTTGCAGATTCGCCCATGGCGACTCAGGCTTTGGTATTGATGAGGGTACCCAGCATCTGGTCGGCGGTCTGGATGACCTTGGCCGAGAGATCGAACTGGGTTTTGTAGACGAGGGAGTGGCTGGTTTCCGTGGCCAGATTGGTGTTACTGGGGCCATCGACCTGTTGCAGTTGCTGAGCTTGAAACGAGAGGGAGACGCCGTTACCGGCCGGGCTGCTTTCCGTGAACACGGCTTGCGATGGCTGGAAACCCTGCGTGCCGATGTTGGCGATGGCATGGGCACTATTGCCCAGCGCGCGCTCGGCGGCGTTAAGTCCGGTGACGCCGGAACTAAGCACAGCGATAGCCATGATGGTTTCTCCCGATAATGGAACTAGTCTACTCCTATACCGACCGGTTGGCGCAACGCTGATGAAAAAACAGCACACTTGACGACGTCTGTCAGGGTGCGTATTGTCAGCTGGATATGTTTTTAAGCAAAAGAATCATGCGCACGTTGTGGAAATACCTACTGTTAATCAGTCTGAGCTGGATTGGAACGGGCTGGGCCGAGCCCATCGTCGTGCGTTATCCCCGTGCGGAAAGTCTGGACGACGAACGTGGCGAGTACGGTTATGCCCTGTTGCAACTGGCGCTGGCCAAGGCAGGCAATAAATACCGTGCAGAACTGTCCCAGACCAGCATGCAGCAGAATCGCGCACTGGTAGAACTGCAGGCCGGAGGCGGGCGCATCGACATCGTCGGTACCATGACCTCCATCGAGCGCGAGCAGGTGTTGCTACCGGTACGCATCCCGATGTCGCGCGGGCTGATAGGCTGGCGGCTGGGGCTGTTGCCGGTGCAGCGCAAGGAGCTGCTGCGCGGGGTCCGTAAGCTGGCCGATCTGCGCGCCTTTTCAACCGGGCAAGGGCATGACTGGCCGGATCTGCGCATCTTGCGCCATAGTGGTCTGGTGGTCTATCCGGTGGCGGTGTACAGCAGCCTGTTCGGCATGCTGAATGCCGGGCGCTATGACTGGGCGCCCCGTTCGCTCAATGAAATCTGGGGCGAAGCGCGGCGCCATCCGGAACTGGCGGTGGACCAGCACATCCTGCTGCATTACCCGACGGCCGATTATTTTTTCGTGAACCGCAACAATCCTGCGCTGGCAGAAAATATCCGTCAGGGAATGGAGCTGGCGCTGGCCGATGGTTCATTCGAGCACCTGTTTTATCTGCATTATGGCCCTGGCATCCGTCGCGCCAATCTCGATCAGCGCGTGCTGATCGAATTGCCGAATCCCTTGCTGTCGCCCCAGACGCCGCTGGCGCGCAAGGAGTTATGGTTTAGTCTGAGCGACTTGTCGCGCTTGCGCTGAAGCGTCCTGCCATTGCGCTGAGTCCGTCCGTCGGAAAATTCTGATTCAAAAAGTTCCCTCAAAAGTCAGTGTGTACCTTTGATTTACATCAGAGGTGTCACCACCGGCTAACGTAGTCTTGCTATTCGCGCTGCAGACGCGTTGTCGAACCGGTTCGACGAACACCCAAGGCTAGTCACTTCATACTGATATCACTTTTTTCGAGGCACATCTATGTATCCATTTTCTCAGTCCGTCACTCCCGCAGCGAAGAATCATCTGGAAGCGCAATTGTCGTTCTTCAATGACATGTCGAAATCGCTGTTTCGTACGTTCCAGCAATACAGCGATCTGAACATTCAGTTGGCTCAGACCTTGCTGGAAGAAAGCACTAAAACCGGCCAGCATCTGATTACTGCGCATCGTCCGACCGAGGCGTTTGCTGCGGTCGCCGCGCATGCCCAGCCTGCCGCTGAAAAAGTGCGTGCCTATCAACAGCACCTGTCGCGTATCGCTGCCGATACCCATGTGGATCTGTCCAAAGTGGCCGAAGAACATGTGCAGGAAACCAGCCGCACTGCCAAGGCACTGGCCGATGAAGTGGCCCGCGTGACCTCGGAAGAGACGGAAAAAACCATGCGCAGCCATCAGGACAACATGGAAAAATTCAGCGACCCTTTCGTGAACTATAACGACACGATGCGCCAGTCGCGTGGTAGCGAAATGCGCGGTTCCTCGACCATGCAGAGCGCCGATAGCCGCGAAGGCAGCATGCAGGGTAGCCAGTCGGCACAGGGCCAGACGGGTGGTAGTAGCGCCCAGTCGCAAGCTGCTGGCAAGCAGCCGGGCGCCCGTAAAGACAGTTAAGCTCAGCCTTTCAGCCATCCCGCCACGCGCCACCGATCCTGTATCGCGTGGCGCGTGGCGCATGGCGTATTCATGGGCAGATGTCCGGTGCCGGCCGTTCAGGGATCGGCACTGCTGCCGGTGCGCGCAAGCCAGTCGAGTATGCCGTCCAGGGTGCGGAAATCGGCCACGGAACGG
>JAIELO010000411.1 GCA_019752915.1 Burkholderiaceae bacterium | reverse complement strand
GGAACTCAAGCAGCACGGTATCCGGGTAGTCACCATCTGCCCCGGCTATATCGACACGCCGATGACGCAGATCAATCCCTACCCTATGCCGTTCCTGATGCCGGTGCAGAAATTTGCCGTGCAGGCCGCCCGCACCATCGCCAGCGGCAGCAGCTACCGAGTGATTCCATGGCAAATGGGCATCGTGGCAAAAGTGCTGCGCATGCTGCCCAACTGGCTCTACGATCTGGCTTTTGGCAAAGCGCCCCATAAACCACGCCAGCACAATCCATCCAACAAGGATGGCGCATGACGCCAGCGGCCATTCTTGCGGCCTGCGCCAGTAGCGCCAGCCATGTCACGATTGAATGCGTCGAACAGACCGGCTCCACCAATGCCGATCTGCTGGCGCGCATCGACACCCTGAACGGACCACTACTGCGTATCGCCCACCAGCAGACCGCAGGCCGTGGCCGCGCCGGTCGCAGCTGGCTGTCTGCCCCCGGCGCAGCGCTGATGTTTTCGCTGGCCTGGCGCTTCAAGGGCCCGCTGCATAACATCTCCGGTCTGCCGATGGCAGTCGGCGTGGCACTGGCCGAAACGCTGGACAGTCTTGGCGTTGCAGTGCGCATCAAATGGCCCAATGATCTGCTGCGTGACGACGCCAAACTGGCCGGCATACTGGTCGAAACCCGCAGCGCCCGAAGCGACACCGATGGCGCCATCTGGGCCGTGATCGGGGTCGGTATCAACCTGCTGATGCCGGACCAGCTGGAAGCGCAGATCGACCGCGCCGTCGCCTCCGCACCATGGCTGGCCCAGATGCCGCGCGCACAGCTGATGGCAACTCTGCTCAGTCGCCTCGCTGCCGTACTGGCCGAATTTGACGATACCGGCTTCGCGCCGTTCTGCGAACGCTGGAACATGCTGCATGCGTGGCAGGGGCGCGAGGTCGTGATTCTCGATCAGGACCGGGTTGTGCAGCAGGGCCGTGCCGCCGGTGTCGACACCAGCGGGCGTCTGCTGCTGGACACCGATGCCGGGCGGGTTGCCGTCCTGTCCGGCGATGTCTCATTGCGCCTGCGACCGCTCACCGGCGCCACGCCCGCCAACTCTCAAGCAAGTACTCCGGACTAATATGATTCTACTGATTGACGCAGGTAACACGCGGGTGAAATGGGCGCTGGTCGCGAGCGATGCGACACTGGGCGACTGGGCCGCTCATGGCGCCGTAAGCCATGCCGACCTGCCGCAACTGGAACTGCACCTGCACGACGCGGTTGGCCAGCGTGGCGTGGATCGCATCATCGTCGCCAATGTCGCCGGCAACGCCCTGCGCGTCCAGCTCGAATACGTCCTGCAGCGCACCTTCCCGGCCATGCTGCTGCCGGAACAGACCATCAGCTGGTTTGCCTCGCAGCCCGCGCTGGCAGGTCTGCACAACGGCTACCGCAATCCCGCACAACTGGGCTGCGACCGTTTTGCCGCTGCCATTGCCGCCCACGTACTGGCACCGGGACGGCCAGTGATTGTGGCCAACTGCGGCACTGCCACCACCATCGATGCGGTCAGCGCCGATGGTCACTTCCTCGGCGGGATGATACTGCCCGGGCTGGGGCTGATGGCCAGTTCGCTGGCACGCAACACCGCACAGTTGCCGCAAATTGCGCAAGACGGTAAGCTGCCAGACGGATTTGCCGATAATACCGACGATGCCATCCTGAGCGGCTGTCTGGCGGCGCAGAGCGGCGCCATCGAGCACGCCTACCAGCGCCACAACGCCGTGGAATGCATCATCTCAGGCGGCGCAGCGCCATTTATTGTGCCGATGCTGCAGCTGCCCTACCGCGTGGTGGACAACATCGTCCTGATCGGCCTGCACGCTGCCAGCCGCAGCGCCGGATAGCCTGTCAAACTCAAGGGAAGCCTCGTGCTGAAATTTATTTTCTGGTCGCTGTTAGCTGTCAACGCCGTGCTGTTCGCCTATGGCAAAGGCTATCTGGGTCATTTCAGCGGCAACGAGCACGAGCCCCAGCGGCTGGCGCAACAACTCAATGCCGACAAGCTGACTATCATCCCGGCTGAAAAAGCCAACGATGCATCAGCGGCGGTGGCCGCTGCCGCCAGTGCTGCCGCTGCGGCCAAGCCGGCACCGGAAGTACTGGCCTGTCTGGAAATTGCCAGCTTCGTACTGGCCGACGCGCGTCGCTTCGAGACGCTGCTGGCGCCACTCAAACTGGGCGACCGTCAATCGCGCCATAACCTGCCGGGCACTGAAATAGCAGGCTATGTGGTACACATGCCACCGCAGGGCAGCAAGGAAGGCGCAGAAAAGAAAGCCGCCGAACTGCGCGCGCTGGGCGTGCATAACTACTTCATCATGAGCGACAACACGCCGCTGCGCTGGGCTATATCGCTGGGGGTATTTAAAACCGAAACCGCTGCGCAGAACCAGCTGGCAGCACTGATGAAGCAGGGCGTGCGCACGGCGAAGATTACACCGCGCATGAGCGGCAGCAAACAGCTGGCCTTCCAGTTCCGCGACGTCGATCCCGACCTGAAAGTCCGGCTCGACCAGCTGCGCAGTAGCCTCCCCGCAAACGAAACCCGCGCCTGCAAATAATCCTGAGTGTCAGCCTGCGTGCCAGCCTGAGAGTCAGCCGGCGCGCCCCTAGCGCTGGATGACGATAGGTTTCAGGTTGAGCGCCAGCGGCAGGCTACGCGCCGCTTCCAGCGCCTCCTGCCGGGACCCGAACGGTCCCGTGTAAAGCCGGTGTACCGCACCATTCTTCACCACTTCCAGACCGCTTAGACCTGTGCCATGCAGCTTGCTGCGGACCGCCTCGGCATTTTCGGCACGCGCATACGCACCCAGTTGCAAATAAAAGCTCGCCTTGCTCTGGCTGGCGTTTTGCGCCTCGGCGTCACCCGGCGCGCGATCTTCACGCATCAACGCTTCGATGTCACTGGTACTGGCCGGCGTGGCGTCGCCCAGCGCCGTAGCGGCGGTCAGTAATAATGGTGGCCCGCCATCACGGCTTCCCAGCAGACCGTTGCCGGTGTTCGCCTTGGCCGAGGTTTGCGCCGCCAGTCGCGGTGCGACCGTGCCGGACACGCCGCTGCGGGTGGCCAGCATACGGTCCACTTCATCGGGCAGAATGCGTTCGATCTGCAATTCATGACTACCTTTTCCGAGCAACCCCAGTTTCAGCGCTGCCGTGTAGGACACGTCGATGGCACGGCTGGCGTGGAACGGGCCACGATCATTAATCCGCACAATCACGACCGCGCCGCTGACCAGATTGGTCAGGCGTGCGTAGGACGGAATCGGCAGCGTCGGGTGCGCAGCCGTCATCTTGTACATATCGTACAGCTCCCCCGAGGAGGTGCGCTGCCCGTGGAATTTCTTACCGTACCAGCTACCGACGCCGATCTGCGTGTAGGGCCGGTTATCGGTAATCGGCGTATAGGTTTTTCCGAACACGACATAGGGCCGGTTGGAATACGGCAGCAGGGGATCATTGCGTACCTGCGCATCTGGGACGTTTTCCAGATCGGCCGGCGGGGCATCGCCCGGCCCGTCATCCTGATAATAGCCGCCCCGCCCGGAATTAGCTGGCGGCAGTTCCGGCAGACCTGAAGCGGGTTTGCTGGCCGACGGCGCACGCACTACCGGTGCGCTGGTCGTGGCAGGACGGGGCGCCCGCAACACCGGCTCATTGACTGGTGGCGCGGTGCTGCAGCCGGCCAGAATCAGCAGCATCAGGCTCGCGAACCACGTCAGGATACGACTCGGGTTACTGCGCATGTCTGTCTCCTTACTGTTTTTTCCGCGCTACCGGCGCGGTGGCCGCAGCCGGTGCCGGTAACGGTGCTGCCGGAGCCGGCGACTTTGCTGGCGATGGCGCAGGTGTTGGCATTGCCGGTGACGGCGCAGGACTCACTGCCACTGCCGCTGCCGCAGGCGCCTGCGGCCCCTGCCGCTCCAGTTCCGCGGCGGCAGCCTGTTGCTCCAGTAGTTCACCTTCCACCGGCAGCGTCGCGAGTGCATCTTCCTTCGCCACCCGGGTGGTGTCTTTTTCCGCTGGCCGCTTGCCCAGCAAATAATAATCGAGTGCCTTGCGGGCAATCGGTGCCGCCTCCAGACCGCCCTTACCGGCGTTCTCCACCACCAGCGCCAGCGCAATACGCGGCTTCTCGGCGGGCGCGAAGGCGGTAAAGAGTGCATTATCGCGCAAGCGTTCCGCCAGTCGGGCGGCGTTATATTTGTCGCCCGACTTAATCGTAATCACCTGCGCCGTGCCGGTCTTGCCACCCACCGTGTAGGCGGCGCCGCTAAAGGCACGGAAACCGGTGCCACCAGCCTCGCTGGTCACGCCCACCATAGCGCTGCGGATGAAATCGATATTCTCCTGACGCAGCGGGATCCGGTAGCTTTCCTTCGGCACCGTCAGCTTGCGCGCCCGCGTCCCGCCATCTTCCAGTATCCGCACCAGGTGGGGCTTCATCACCACGCCGTCATTGGCCAGATTCGACACGGCGTGGGCAATCTGCAGCGGCGTGTAAGCGTTATAACCGGATCCATTGCTCACCGAGATGGTATCACCGCCCACCCACTTGCCGGCTGCACCCTTGAAACGCTTGCGCTTCCAGTCCTGCGACGGCAGCACCCCGGTCTTTTCGTTTTCCAGATCGATGCCGGTGAGTTGACCGAAACCGAACGGCTTCATGAAATCATGAATGGCGTCGATCCCCATGTCGTGACCGAGCGCGTAGTAATAGGTATTGCACGAGACGATGATCGACTTGCGCATATCCACCGAACCATGACCGCCCACCAGATCGTCGTTGAATTTGTGGCCACCAAGGTAGTAGTAACCGGGATCCGGGGTGGTCTGGCTGGTGGTACGCTTGCCCAGTTCCAGTGCTGCCAGCGCCATGAAAGGCTTGAAGGTCGAACCCGGCGCATAGGTGCCGGACAGGGGGCGATTGACCATCGGCCGGTCTAGCGAATTATTCAATTCATTCCAGCTGGCCGTGTCGATCCCGTCGACGAACAGATTGGGATCGTAGCCGGGGCGCGATACATACGCCAGTACGTCGCCGGTCGACGGTTCGATCGCCACCAGTGCGCCGCGCCGTTCGCCAAACGCTTCCTCCACGACCTTCTGCAGTTCGATATCGATCGACAGAATCAGGTTGGTGCCCGGCACCGCCGGGGTGCGCGACAGCGTGCGCACTGCCCGGCCACGCGAAGTCACTTCTACCTCTTCATAACCGGTAATACCGTGCAACTGCTTCTCGTAGCTCTTTTCCAGCCCTTCCTTACCGATGTAGTCAGAGCCGTTGTAATTGGCGGCATCATCGCCGTCTTCCAGTGCACGGGCTTCGGCGCGGTTAATCCGGCCGATGTAGCCGATCACGTGCGAGGCCGTTTCCCCCAGCGGATACTGGCGGAACAGGCGCGCCTGCACTTCCACGCCGGGAAAGCGGAAACGCTGGGCCGTGAAGCGCGCCACTTCCTCGTCGCTCAGGCGATTGCGCAGGGGCACGCTCTCGAAACTTTTAGACTCCTCCAGCAGCTTGCGGAAACGCTTGCGGTCCTTCAGTTCGACCGTGACCAGCTTGGACAATTCCTCGATCACCTGATCGAGCGGCATCGATAATTTAGAAGGGGTGATTTCCAGCGTGAAGGCAGAGTAATTCCGCGCCAGTACCACGCCATTACGGTCGAGTATCAGGCCGCGACTGGGAACAATCGGTACGATGGCGATGCGGTTTTCTTCGGCCTTGGTAGCAAAGTCGCTGTACTTGACCACCTGCAGCCAGAAGAAACGCAGCAGCAACAGGCCAAAACACAGCGCCACCAGCACACCGAGTACCGTGATACGGGCACGGAACTGCGCGAGCTCACGCTCGGTGTCTTTCATCTCGATCATGGTCGTTGACTCGCGCTACAGATCAAGTCTGCACCAGCTTGCGGTGCCGCTGAATACTCATCAGAATACCCGCGCCCAGCCCCAGCGTCAGCAGGGCGGTACCGCCATAGCTCATGAACGGCAGCGGCACGCCCACCACTGGCAGAATCCCGCTCACCATGCCCATATTGACGAAGGCATAGGTGAAGTAAATCATGGTGATGGCGCCCGCCAGCAAACGGGTAAAGAAGTTCGGCGCATTCCCGGCGATGACCAGCCCGCGTCCGATCAGCAGCAGATATAGCACCATCAGCACCAGATTCCCGGTCAGGCCGAATTCTTCGGAAAACACGGCGAAAATAAAGTCGGTGGTGCGCTCGGGGATAAACTCAAGGTGGGCCTGCGTGCCATGGGTCCAGCCTTTGCCGGTGATGCCGCCGGAGCCCACCGCAATGGTCGACTGGATGATGTGGAAGCCTTTGCCCAGCGGGTCCGAGGTCGGGTCGATCAGCGTCATCACCCGCTCGCGCTGGTAATCATGCAGCACCGACCAGATCACCGGCAGACTGGCCGCACCGGCGACCAGCAGCGCAAGCAGCGCTTTCCATGCCAGACCGGCCAGGAAGATCACCGTAAAACCACTGGCCACCACCAGCAAAGCTGTTCCCAGATCCGGCTGTTTGACGATCAGGCCGACCGGAATCGCCAGCAGTACCGCAGCAATCGCATAGTGCACCCACTGCAGCTGGCCGGCGCGCTGCTGGAAGAACCACGCCAGCATCAGCGGCATGGCGATCTTCATGAACTCGGACGGCTGGATATCGACGCCGACGTGCAGCCAGCGCCGCGCGCCCAGCTTGATGGTACCGAACAGCGCCACGCCGACCAGTAAGGCCACCGCCACCAGATAGGCTGGCACGGCGATGCGCATCATCATCTGCGGCGAGATATTCGCAACGATCCACATCACCATAAACGCCAGGAAGATGTTACGCAGCTGGTCTTCAACCTTGCCCGGTATACCGATGCCGGCCGAATACAAAGTCACCAGCCCCACCGATAGCAGGGCCATGATGATCAGCGCCAGCGGCACATCAAACACCGTCAGGTAGGGGCGCAAGCGGCGCCACAGCGAGCGCCTTTCGTTAATTTGCATCGGATTCCTTTTATTCTTTGTTGCCGGCTGTCTCGGCGCCCGGACGTTTTTCGTCGCTCACGCCTTGCTCGGCCTGCACATCCTGCACGGAACGCAGCTCGGCATCCTCGCGCGGCACGGCAGTGGTTTCTTTTTCGTGCGGGCGTTTGCCCAGCAGGTAGTAATCGAGCGCCTTGCGCACGATGGGCGCGGCCACACCAGCGCCGAAGCCGCCATTCTCCACCACGACTGCAATCGCAATGCGGGGATTCTCGGCCGGTGCGAAGGCCGTGTAGAGCGCATTGTCACGCAAGCGTTCGG
>JAIELO010000090.1 GCA_019752915.1 Burkholderiaceae bacterium | reverse complement strand
TAGGCCGCGTCTAGGCGCGGCTTTTTTACGTTAACATTTTTTGCGGAGACTATTTTATGACCATCAAGATCGGTGACACCCTGCCAGAAGGCAGCCTGTCCGAATTTATCGAAACCGCGACCGAAGGCTGCGCACTGGGCCCGAATACCTTCCAGGTAGCTGAACTGGTAAAAGGCAAGAAGATCGCTATCTTCGGCCTGCCGGGTGCTTACACCCCGACCTGCTCGGCCCAGCACGTACCCGGTTACGTGCAGCACGCCGACGCACTGAAAGCCAAAGGCGTCGATGAAATCTGGTGCATTTCCGTCAACGACGCCTTCGTGATGGGCGCCTGGGGCCGTGATCAGCACGCCACCGGCATCGTGCGTATGATGGCTGACGGCAATGCCGATTTTTCCAAAGCACTGGGTCTGGACGCCGACTTCAGCAAGTTCGGCATGGGCACCCGTTCGCAGCGTTACTCGATGCTGGTCGAAAACGGCGTGGTCACCCAGCTCAACGTCGAGCAGGGCGGCAAGTTCGAAGTGTCGAACGCTGAAACCATGCTGAGCCAGGCTTAATTTCTGCCTGCAGTGTGCTAAAACAACGGCGCTGCGGCGCCGTTTGTCATGGCAAGGCCGGCTATTTTCCGGCATTTTCTGGAGCCTATTCTGACTACCGCCATCCGTTCCGATAATCTGCGCAGCATCTACGCCATGCTGGTTGCCGTGGCCATGTTTTCCGCCATGGATACGGCCATGAAAGTGCTGTCGGCCTATTATCCGGCAGCGCAGGTGACGGCCATGCGCGCGCTGACCTCGCTGCCGCTACTGTGCGCCTACATGCTGGCGCGCGGTGCGTTTCGCGGCATCACGCAGATCCGCTGGCCGGTGCATGTGCTGCGCAGCGCGCTGGGGGTGGCGATGCTGACGGCGTTTGCCTTCGGGCTGAAACAACTCTCGCTGGCGCAAGCCTATACCCTGTTTTTCATTGCCCCGGCGCTGATCACGGCACTCTCCGTATGGGTGCTCAAGGAACGCGTCAGCCGTGGCCAGTGGATTGCCATTGCGGTCGGTCTGGGGGGCGTGCTGGTGGTGTTGCGCCCGGAAGGCGACGGTTTCATGACGCTGGGCGGGCTGGCCGTGCTGGGCGCAGCCGTGTGCTATGCGCTGTCGGCCATCGTCAGCCGGGTGCTGGCGCGTACCGATAGCAACGAAGCGATGATGTTCTGGTATCTGCTGATGATGGCCGGCGGCGGCCTGGCGATGTCGCTGTCGCACTGGGTGGCGCTGCGCGCCGAGGATGGCTGGGTGCTGCTGGCACTGGCACTGAGCGGCTTTTTCGGTCAGCTGGCGATTACCCGCGCCTTTAGCGCAGGGCAGGCCTCGGTGGTGGCACCGTTCGAGTACTCGGCGCTGGCCTGGGGCGTGGCGATCGACTGGCTGCTGTGGCAGGTGTTGCCGGACGGCTATACGCTGCTGGGCGCCGCCATCATCATTGCCAGCGGCATCTATCTGGTACGGCGCGAAAGCGTGCACGTGGAAGCCGAACATCCCTGAGGTCGGTGGCTCAGGCCGGCATCCCCGGCGCAGTTTGACAATGCGAAAGCGGCGCTGCATTGCTCACCACGAAATACTGCGGGGAAACACCGCCGGCAGCGCGGCCCGGCTAACTTCGCTATAATCGTCAGATGCTTAGACAACGCACTATCAAAGAAATGGTCCGCACCACCGGTGTCGGGCTGCACTCCGGCACCAAGGTCGAACTGACCTTGCGCCCGGCCGCGCCGGATACCGGCATCGTGTTCCGCCGCGTCGATCTGACGCCGGTGGTGGAATTTCCGGCCAGCGCCATGGCGGTCGGTGATACCCGCATGGCATCCGTGCTGATCAAGGATGGCGCACGCGTCTCCACGGTCGAGCACCTGATGTCGGCCTGCGCCGGCATGGGCCTCGATAATCTGTACATCGATGTGAGCGCCGAAGAAATTCCCATCATGGATGGCTCGGCCTCGTCCTTCGTATATTTATTGCAACAGGCCGGTGTGCTGGAGCAGGAAGCGGCCAAGAAATTCATCCGCGTGCTGAAACCGGTGGAAATCCGCGAGGGCAGCGGTGACAAGGAAAAATGGGCGCGTCTGACGCCGTACAACGGCTTCAAGCTGGATTTCTTCATCGAATTCAATCACCCGGCCGTAGATGGCACGCAGCAGCGCGCCAAGGTCGATTTCGGCGATGTCTCCTACGTGCATGACGTGGCGCGGGCCCGCACCTTCGGCTTCATGCAGGATGTGGAAATGCTGCGCGGTATCGGTCTGGCACGTGGCGGCTCGCTGGAAAACGCCATCGTGATGGATGAATACCGCATCCTCAATGCCGACGGCCTGCGCTACGATGACGAATTCGTGCGCCACAAGATTCTCGACGCGATTGGTGACCTGTATCTGGTTGGCCATCCGCTGCTGGCCAGCTACGAGGCGCACAAATCCGGCCATGCCCTGAACAACCAGCTTTTGCTGGAGTTGCTCAAGCATCCGGATGCCTACGAAATCGTTTCTTTCGGTTCGGAGCAGGTGGCACCGCCATCGTATCTGCGGCAGATGGCGCGCGAATGGGCGCTCACCTAAAACCTGCTAAAGCATACTAAAGCCGACTGGAACGCACTAAAGTCTGCTAAAACCCGCGCCAACGCGGCAGAAGCGACGGCCATGCAGGCGGCGTACCTCAGCTCAGGGCGTGCGCCGGCGTGCCACCATGGCTTTCAGGGCGGCAATCAGCGGACCATTCTGGGCACTCGCTTCCAGACTATCGCCAAGCGCATCGAAGGCTGTCACGGCTGCCTCGGGCAGCGACAGGGCGCGCATCTGCTCCTTGATTTCGGCCGCTTTCACCATCTGCACTTTCAGCTTGACCTGATCGACCTGCCAGCCGCGCCGCGCCAGCGTGCTCTGCAACTGGGGAATTTGCTGCTTGAGTTTGGCCGCCAGCGCTGCATTCGGCAGTGCCAGCGTCAGCAGCCCCTCCTCGAAAGCGAGAATCTCCGCATACTTGAACATGGCGGGCAGGGCCGCGGCACAATCTTTTTGCAGCGACGCCATGCGCTCGATGGCTGGCAGCAGCGTGGCCATTTTGTCATCACGGCGCAGGAAATCCGTTGCCACCACGGCGGTGCGGCGTTTGATGGTCAAGTTGGAGGAGTTGAAGCGCATGGGGCGCAACATATCACAGCGGCAAAAAAACGTCACGATCAGTGAAAATCGCCTGATTTTGTGACTTTGTTCATGGCTGAGCTATTGTTAATCCGGCCAATATCCCAATCTAGCCTCGGACGCATGATAAAATCATGGTCTTTTGCCATAGTGGACTAGCGAACGCTAGGGCACGCAGTCCCTTCCGGGTTTTATTAACGGCGTTTTTTCAAGAATTCAAGCATGTCATTACTGACCCAGATTTTCGGTAGTCGCAACCAGCGACTGCTCAAGCAATACCAAAAAACGGTACGCGAGATCAATGCGCTCGAGCCGGCCATGGAAAAACTGTCGGACGCCGAGTTACAAGCGAAAACGCCGGCTTTCAAGGAACGCATTGCCCAGGGCGCTACGCTCGACTCGCTGCTGCCAGAAGCGTTTGCCGTGTGCCGCGAGGCCAGCAAGCGGGTCTTCAAAATGCGTCACTTCGACGTACAGCTGATCGGCGGAATGGTATTGCACTACGGGAAGATTGCCGAAATGGGCACGGGGGAAGGTAAAACCCTGACCGCGACCCTGCCAGCCTATCTGAATGCCCTGTCCGGCAAAGGCGTGCACATCGTCACCGTGAATGACTATCTGGCCCAGCGCGATGCGGAAACCATGGCCAAGCTGTATGGCTGGCTGGGTCTGTCCACCGGTATCAATCTGTCGCAGATGGAACATGCGACCAAGCAAGCTGCCTACGCGTCGGACATCACCTACGGTACCAACAACGAATTCGGTTTCGATTACCTGCGCGACAATATGGTGTTCGAAGCGCGTGACCGCGTGCAGCGCGTGCTCAATTTCGGTATCGTCGACGAAGTCGACTCGATTCTGATCGATGAAGCGCGTACCCCGCTGATCATTTCCGGTCAGGCCGAGAACCACACCGACCTGTACTACAAGATCAATGAACTGCCATCCCTGCTGACCCTGCAAATCGGTGAAGAAACCCCCGATGGCAAGGGCAAAGTGGAAGTGCCGGGCGATTACACCAAAGACGAAAAAGCCCATCAGGTGCTGCTGACCGAAGCCGGTCACGAAAAGGCCGAGGCGATTCTGACCCGTATGGGCCTGCTGCCGGAAGGCGCATCGCTGTACGATTCGGCCAATATCTCGCTGGTGCACCACCTGTACGCAGCGCTGCGCGCCCACGCGCTGTACTTCAAGGATCAGCACTATGTGGTGCAGAACAATGAAGTGGTGATCGTCGATGAATTCACCGGCCGTCTGATGACGGGTCGCCGCTGGTCCGACGGTCTGCATCAGGCCGTGGAAGCGAAAGAGGGCGTGAAGATCCAGAACGAGAACCAGACGCTGGCCTCGATCACCTTCCAGAACTACTTCCGCATGTACGGCAAGCTGGCCGGTATGACCGGTACCGCCGATACCGAAGCCTACGAATTCCAGGAAATCTACGGTCTGGAAACGGTGGTGATTCCGCCTAACCGTCCATCGCAGCGTAAAGACCGTCACGATCAGGTCTACAAGACCTCGGCCGAGAAGTATAACGCCATGATGCTGGAAATCCGCGAGTGCTACGACCGCGGTCAGCCAGTGCTGGTCGGTACCACCTCGATCGAAAACTCGGAACTGCTGTCCGGTATTCTGACCAAGGGCGGCCTGCCGCACAATGTGCTGAATGCGAAACAGCATGCCCGCGAAGCGGAAATCATTGCCCAGGCGGGTAGCCCGAAAGCGATCACCATCGCCACCAATATGGCGGGTCGTGGTACCGACATCGTGCTGGGTGGTAACGTCGAGAAACAGATCCAGTTCGTCGAAGCGGATCCGGCACTGAGCGATGCCGACAAGGCGGCCCAGTCCAAGGCGCTGCGCGATGGCTGGCAGGCACTGCACGAGCAAGTGGTGGCCGCTGGCGGTCTGCATATCGTCGGTACCGAGCGTCACGAATCGCGTCGCGTCGACAACCAGTTGCGTGGCCGTGCTGCGCGTCAGGGTGACCCGGGCATGTCGCGCTTCTTCCTGTCGCTGGACGACCAGTTGCTGCGTATCTTCGCCGGTGACCGCGTGCGCGCCATCATGGACCGCCTGAAAATGCCGGAAGGCGAACCGATCGAAGCAGGTATCGTGTCGCGTTCCATCGAATCGGCACAGCGCAAAGTCGAAGCACGTAACTTCGATATCCGTAAGCAGCTGCTGGAATACGATGATGTCGCCAATGACCAGCGTAAAGTGATCTACCAGCAACGTAACGAGCTGCTCGAAGCGACCGATATTTCGGAACTGATCGACTCGCTGCGCCATGGCGCCTTCACCGATCTGGTACGTGAATACGTGCCGGCCGAGTCGGTGGAAGAGCAGTGGAATCTGGCCGGTCTGGAAAAAGCGCTGGCCGGTGAATGGCAGATCGAGCTGTCCCTGCGCGCCCTGCTGGAAAGCGAAGCGAATCTGAACGACGACGATATTCTGGAACGCGTGCTGGCCGCTGCCGATGCGCTGTACCAGTCGAAAGTCGAGATCGTCGGCAAGGAAGCGTTTGCCGGTTTCGAGCGCAATGTCATGCTGCAAAGCGTCGACAGCCACTGGCGCGAACATCTGGCAGCGCTCGATCACCTGCGTCAGGGGATTCACCTGCGCGGCTATGCGCAGAAGAATCCTAAGCAGGAATACAAACGCGAAGCCTTCGAACTGTTCGGCCAGATGCTGGACATGATCAAGCTGGAAGTGGTCAAGCTGATCATGACCGTGCGCATCCAGTCGCGCGCCGAAATCGATGCGGCCGAAGCAGCGATGCAGCAGTCGCACGTGGAAAACGTCAGCTACCAGCACGCCGATTTCAACCCGAACGCGGCACCGGAAGAACTGCTGGCGCCGGCACCGGCAGTCGCCGGTCTGCCAGCGGATCTGCAAGGTCTGACGGGCGAACAGTTGATGGAACTGGGCCTGAAAGTCGGCCGTAACGATCCATGCCCTTGCGGCAGCGGTAAGAAATACAAGGCTTGCCACGGCAAGCTGGCATAAGCTGGCAAGCTGAGCGTTCTGCTCGGCGCCGCTAGCCTGAAAAACCCGACCCTGCAGGCAGTGTCGGGTTTTTTTTCGGCCCGGCGCGGGTACTGGCAGGGCGCCTTGATGATTTGCCATCGGGAATGAATTACACTGATGACTCATCTCTCCGTCCAGTGTAGCCAACATGTCCAGTTCGTCCCCGTCCCCGCATTCTGCCACGACTCCGCCAGCGCCTGCTGCCGCCCAGCCCGTTCAGCCGACCCTGCTCACCCGCGTCAGCGCGAACACCTTGCTCAGCGTAACGTGCGTGCTAGCCTTGCTGCATTTCGGCCGCGATGTGCTGCAGCCGATTGCGCTGGCCGTGATCCTCAGTCTGCTGGTGGCGCCGATGTTGCAGGTACTGGGCCGCTTCGGCCTGCGCCGCCTGCCCGCCATGCTGGTGACGCTGGTGCTGGCTGGCGTTTGCGTGGTCGGTACCGCGATGGTGCTGGCCACCCAGTTACTGCGCGTGTCCGAAGACTTGCCCCAGTACCGCAGCGCGCTCGAGCGCAAGATTGAGCAGGTGCGTAGCGCAGTCGAGCGGCCATTCGCCCATATGCATCTGAATTTCGGCGCGATGAACCCGCTGGCGGCTGATCCTGCAAGCAGTGCCGCGCCGGTCGCCAACAATCTCGCGACGGCGCCGCAGACCGATCTGCTCAGTGATCTGACCAGCCGCATCTGGGGCCCGCTCGGCGAAACCGGGCTGGTGCTGGTGCTGCTGATTTTCGTGGTACTCGAACATGAATCGCTGCAGGACCGGCTGATCCGCATCGCCGGCCAGCGCGAAATCGGTCGCACCGCGCGGGCACTGGCCGATGCCGCGCAAGGCGTGTCGCGCTTCTTCTTTTCGCAGTTTGTCGTCAATGCCGCGTTTGGCGTTGCCATCGGTCTGGCACTCTGGCTGCTGGGCCTGCCGCATGCCATTCTGTGGGGCACGCTGGCCGGCGTGCTGCGTTTCGTGCCGTATCTGGGCGCGCTGCTGGCCGGTGCCCTGATTGCCAGTTTTGCCGCGGCGGTCGACCCCGGCTGGCAACTGGCGCTGTCCTGTTTGCTGCTGTTCGGCGTGCTCGAATTGCTGGTGGCGAATGTGATCGAACCGAATGTGTACGGGCATAGCACCGGTCTGTCGCCGCTGGCGGTGATGGTCTCGGC
>JAIELO010000443.1 GCA_019752915.1 Burkholderiaceae bacterium | reverse complement strand
TACCCTGAAGGTGGATCCGGCCACCCAGACGGTGCGCGATATCAGCGCCCGTCAGGAAGTGATGACACCCGGTAAATGGCCGGCCGCGCCGCAACTGGACGCGTATCTGCAGCAGGTGCGCGCGCGCAGTGCTGCCGCACTGGCGCGCCCGGTCGCGAAGCTGGCAGTACCGAGCGTGATCCGCGAGAAGCATGACGACGGCGAATCGGCACTCGGCGATCTGGTGGCCGACTCGATCCTGTCGGCGGGACGCAGCTTCGGTGCGCAGATCGCTTTCATGAACAATGGCGGCATGCGTCAGGATCTGGAGTCTGTGCCGGGACCTGGAGCAGGGCAGAGCGTGACGCTCGGTCATCTGCTGTATGTCCTGCCGTTCGGGAATACCATGGTGGCAATGAATCTGCGCGGTGCGCAAATCCGCGAGCTGCTCGAACAGCAGTGGCTGGGTGGGCGCGATATCACGCGCGGGCTGTTGCAGGTGTCCGAGGGCTTTAGCTATAGCTGGGATCCGCGCCGGCCGATTGGCAGCAAGGTGCTGGCGGATAGCGTGATGCTGAACGGTGTGCCGCTCGAAAACGACAGCACCTACCGAGTGATGGTCAATAACTTCCTGGCTGAAGGGGGCGATGGCTTCCCGATGTTTGCCCAGGGCCGCAACCGTGCCGAAACCGGCGTGCGGGATATTGATGCCTTGAGCGAGTACCTGCGCAAGCGCGAAGCGGCCGGCAAGCCGGCTGGTCGCAGCGAACCACTGGGCCGCTTCAAGCGTCTGCAATAATTTTGATGGAGTGACTATGCGTCGTGTATTTCCTGTCCTGACTTTACCAGCCCTGGCTTTACCAGCTCTGATCTTGCCGGCCTTGCTGGCAACCAGCCTGCCGGCACGGGCCGAATTTTCTATTCCCGGTTTCGAACTGGTGCAGACGGCACCGGTCGAAACTACGCTGAGCAATCGCGATCTGCGCGACGCGGCGACGGTGTGGAGCGAATTGTTCGACAACGCCCGGCAGGAAATCCTGATCGGCCAGTTCTATGCCGTAAACCAGCCCGGCAGCGTGTTCAGCAAAGTCGTGGAACGACTGGCTGCTGCCGGCCAGCGCGGTGTGAAGATCCGCTTCCTGCTCGATCAGAAAGGCGTTGGCCTGTCCGAGCCGGCTACGCTGGCACAGCTCAAGGCGATTCCGAATCTGGAACTGCGCATCATCGATTTCAATAAACTGACCGGAAACGGCATCATTCACGCCAAGTATCTGGTGGTTGATGGCGCAGTGGCCTACGTGGGCAGCCAGAACTTCGACTGGCGTTCGTTCGAGCATATCCACGAAACCGGTCTGCGGATCAGTGAACCGAAACTGGTGGCGCAGGTGCAGGCAGTGTTCAATCAGGACTGGCGCGCGCAGGCGCTGACGGCGCAGGGAATGGCCGTGCCAGTGTTAAATGCGCAGCGCCAGCCACTGGCGTTGCAGAACGATGCCGTGCTGCTGGCGAGTCCGCAAGCCTATAACCCGCCCGGCGTGCAGGATTCCGAAGCGGCGTTGCCAGCGCTGCTGGCGCAGGCCCAGCGCGAGGTGCGTATCCAGCTGCTCGATTACGCGCCCCTCAGCTATGGGCCGAAAGGCACCCGTCCGTACTATGCGGTGATCGATAACGCGGTGCGTGCGGCCGCCAATCGCGGCGTGAAAATCAAGCTGCTGGTGTCGAACTGGAATCTTGAAGCGCTGCCGCAGGTGTATCTGAAAAGTCTGGCGATACTGCCCAATGTCGAGATCCGCGTGGTCACGCTGCCAGTTGCCAGTAGCGGTTTTATTCCGTTTGCCCGGGTGATCCACAGTAAAACCATGGTGATCGATGACCAGATCGCGTGGGTCGGCACCAGCAACTGGAGTGGCGGCTATTTTGACCTGTCGCGCAATCTGGAAGTGGTGCTGCGTAATGAAAAAATGGCGCAGCGTCTGGCGGCGCTGCAGGAGCAGACCTGGAGTTCCAGCTACGCCCGGCCGCTCGACATCAATCAACAATATCCGAAACCTGCCAAAGGTAGTCCGCATGAATAAGCTTGTTCTGAGTGCCGCACTGTGCGGCGTGTTTGCCAGTTTTAACGCCCACGCGTGGGGCAACGATGGGCACCGTGCGGTAGGCGCGATTGCCGACCAGCTGCTGCAGGGTAGTAGCGCCGGACAGCGCGTCAAGGCGCTGCTGCTGCCGGGTGAAAGTCTGGAGAAAATTTCGACCTGGGCCGATTGCGTCAAGGGCACATACTGCGGCCCGCAGAACGAAGAAATGCAAAGCTATGTAGCGGCCAATCCCAAGCATAGCGAGTACCACTATACCGATCTGCCGTTTCAGGTGGCGCACTACCACGATCATGCTGTCGGCACGGCCGATGACGATATTGTCCAGACGCTCAAGCAGTGCATCCTGACGCTGCAAGGCAAGGATGATGCTGTGAGCAATCCGCACCGCTTTACTCCGCGTCAGGCGCTGCTGATCCTGACCCATCTGGCCGGCGATATTACCCAGCCACTGCACGTGGGTGCCGCCTATGTCGATCCGCGTGGCAACTTCGTGGTGCCGCAGACGGCCGCGCAGGTGGACGCCGTGAATCTGTTCGATGCGCGTGGTGGCAACAATCTGCTGCTGGATGATCTCAAGCTCAGTAGCCTGAGCGCGCAGCTGATCGAAGCCGCACCGGCTGACGACAAGCCGGCGGCTGCGCCTGCGCCGGGCGCGCCAGCCAGAGCGCCGCAAACCACCCGGCCGTTCCACTCCTACTGGGACACCACGGTGGTGAATTATGTGTTCCGCCGCATGAGCGTGCGCACGCCACAGGAATTCGCCCAGAAGGTGATTGCGGCACAGACGGTGCCGACGCTGCCGTCCGGTGATCCACTGAGCTGGCCGTATGCGTGGGCCGATCAGGCGCTGGCTGTGTCCAAAGTTGCGCACCAAGGCGTAACGGCCGGCGCCCTGACGCGCCAGACCAGCCGCAGTGGCGAGAGCTATGCCGTGTGGGCGCTGACGGTGCCGGATAATTACCCGGTGCCCAGTTCGACACTGGCGAAAACCCAGCTGATTCAGGGCGGCTACCAGCTGGCTGCTGTGCTCAAGGCCATCTGGCCTTAAGTCACGCGCGCGGCCTGTACTGGCCCCGCTTACTTGCCAGCGCTTACTGGCCAGTGAGGGGATTGAACCACCACTCGCTGCGCCCCAGTGGCGTCAGCGGTGACAGGGTGGGGTTGGGCAGCTTGATGATGTGGCGTTTGAATAGTGCCGTATTACCGATCAGTTTAGCCTTGTGCTGCTGGAACAGTGCCTGCAGGCTGCCGTCCTTGAGCATGATCTCCATGCCGGCGCGAATCCGCCGCGCCAGCTTTTCACCTTCGGCATCGCGCCGCACGAAGAAGTATCGCGGTAGCGGATAGTGCAGCAGCAGGGTCGATTCCACCGCCAGTTGCGGGTGCAGGCCGCTGCGTTCGGCGAACTCGCGCACCGCTTCGTCGGCCGAGCGCGAATAGAAATCGAAGCGTCCCGCTTCCAGCATGGCGAACAGCCCGTCGTAGTGATTGCCTTCTACCACCGGTACCCCGGCCGCCTTGAAGATGGCCACATCGGCCCAGCCCTGTCCCAGTCCGGCGCGCAAGGCGCGCAGATCGCGCAGTGTGCGGACGCGCGCAAAGCGCGGCTGATCGGCGCTGCGGATCAGTAGCAGGCGGTAGCCCAGTAGTCCCCGGTCCACCGGCAGGCGGATCGGTAAGAATTGCGTTTCCAGTTCCGGTGCGGTGGCCCGCACGAAGATATTGATGCGCCCATGCGGGCTCTGCATTTCCATCAGCACCCGCTGGGGTGACATGGCGATCTCGGACTGTTGCTGGTGATAGCGGCCATAGGTCGCACGGGTCTTGTCCATGGCGGTGCGCAGCACGGCCCAGTCATAATCATAACGACTATCGACGCCATCGCTCGAGAGCGGGTAGCGGAGTTCCGTCATTGCGTGGCAACTGGCGACCATTAACAATAAGGTCGCGCACATGGCGGCGTGCAGTTTCCTGAGGCCTTGGCTTGCTGTTCGTCCTGGTTCTGCGATGTTACGCAGCATGCCCACTCCCTGTCTATTAATATGCAAGTGTGACATGCTCGCGGCCGGCGTGCATGCCGATCTGCGTCAGCGCTGCCAGTTTCTTGCAGTTTGCAACACTCGGGGCCGCCCAAGTTGACATTAAAAGCACAAACTGTCTATCCTGAATCAATAGTTAATCATGATTGTTTAACGATTGGGGAGGTATCGCTGCATGAAGTTGCTATCCCGTTTATCCCTTGCCAGTGCACTGGCTATGCTACTGCAGGCACCGCTGCATGCCCAGAACGCGGCCGACAGCACGCCCGCAGCGTCCGCGTCCCCCTTGAGCGCCAATCTGACAGTGACGTCGCAATATATCTCGCGCGGCTTCCGTCAGACCTGGGGCAAGCCGGCCGTGCAGGGCGGGCTCGATTATGCAGACCCGAGCGGATTCTCGCTCGGCACCTGGCTGTCCACCATGAGTAACCGCTATATCGAAGACGGTACGCTGGAGTGGGATATCTATGGCAATTATGCCGGGACGGTAGGCGACGCTGGCTACAGCGTGGGTCTGTATGTCTACAAGTATCCGGGTGCCGAGTACCGCGCTACCCACACCACCTATGATTATGCCGAACTGGCACTGGGCCTGACGTACCGGGTCGCCTACCTCAAGTATAACTACACGGTGAGCAAGGAATTCTTCGGCATCACCAATGCCCGCGGTACCGGCTATCTGGACCTCGGTGCCAATCCCGAACTGGCGCCCGGCTACACCCTGAATCTGCACTTCGGTCATGGGCGGGTCGCCAACAACAGCGACTGGAACTGGCGCGATTATAAAGTGGGTGTGACGCACCAGCTGGCCGCCGGCTGGGCCGTGTCGGGCGCTTACACGCGGGCCCATGGCAAGACCGCCGCCTATGATGCCTACACGCTGGGCATCCCGAATTCGGCAGGCGTGATCGAAACCTCGAATCCTGCGGCCGGCACCTTCGTGCTGGCAGTGACCCGTACTTTCTAACTCACCCTACAGGCGATTGATGGCAATGGAATTTTCGACTTCCTCCGGCGCGTCCGCGCGCTCCCCCTGGTCGCTGTCTCTGAACGGCAAAATCTGTGCAGCGGCGACCGCGCTGGTGGTACTGAGTCTGGCCGTCACGGCCAGCGTGACCGCCATCCGCAGCAGCAGTAGCGCCGAAGCAGCGGCCATGAATCTGGCGCGTACCTCGGCGCGCGAAGTCGCGGGCGCCTTGCAGACCCGGATCGTCAGCAATCTGGCGTCGGTGATCAATCTGTCGGCGGCGATGCGCCAGACCCGTGCTACCAACCATGCGCTGTCGCGCGACCAGATCAACGAAATGGTGCAGGCGACGCTGCTCGGTTCTGACGACCTGATCGGGACGGCCGTGACCTGGGAGCCGAATGCCCTCGATGGCAAAGATGCCGAGTTTGCCGGCAAGCTGCCGCTGTACGACGCCACCGGTCGCTTCATGCCTTACTGGACCCGCGCCAGTGGCGGTGGCACCCATGTCGAACCGATCGTGTTCGATAGCGCGCCGGGCGCCAATGACTGGTACGACATACCGAAAAAATCCGGCAAGGTGTTTTTCACCGAGCCGTACAACTATCCGGTTGATGGCAAGCCTACCCTGATGGCTTCGCTGGTGGCACCGATCATGATTAACGGGCAGTTCCAGGGCGTGGCCAGCGCGGACTTCATGCTGACCCGGCTTACTGCCATCCTCAAGGAATTGAAGGTGATCGAAGGCGCGCAACTGAGTCTGATTTCCAACGGTGGTCTGTATGCCAGCCATGCGCAGGCGGCCCGGCTGGGCAAGCAGGCCGACGACGTGCCGGCCGAAGCGCTGGCGCGGGTACGCAAGGGACAGGCTTACGAGTATGAAGATGAAGCCGGCATGGTGCATCTGCTGCAGCCCTTGCAGATCCATCCGGATTCGGCACCGTGGGCGGTGCAGCTGGTGTTCCCGAAAAGTGTGGCGCTGGCGCCAGCGCACCAACTGGTGCTGTACACGCTGGTAGTGTCGCTGCTGTGCGCGGTGGCCACGGCGCTGGTGCTGATCACTGTGGTGTTCCGCCTGACGGCACCGCTGCGCGCGCTGGGTGCGCGCATGACGGCGCTGTCGAGCGGCGATGCCGATCTGAGCGTCAAACTGGAAGTGCAGGGCAATGATGAACTGGCCGTGATCGGTAATGGCTTTAACCAGTTTGTCGGCAATATCCATGATGTGCTGGTGCGGGTCAGTGCCAGTGCCGAAAATGTGGCGCGCGGCAGTGCCGAAATCTCGCAGGGCAATACCGACCTGTCGGCCCGTACCGAGCATCAGGCCAGTGCACTGGAGCAGACTGCAGCGTCCATCGACGAACTGACCGGCACGGTCAAGGACAATGCCGAGAATGCCCGGCAGGCCAATCAGCTGGCGGCGACGGCGTCGGATGTGGCACAGCGCAGCGGTGCGGTGGTGGCGCAGGTGGTGTCGACCATGGCCTCGATTAACGATTCGTCTAACAAGATTGTCGACATCATCAGCGTGATCGACGGGATCGCTTTCCAGACCAATATTCTGGCGCTTAATGCGGCCGTAGAAGCGGCCCGCGCCGGTGAACAGGGGCGTGGCTTTGCGGTGGTGGCCACCGAGGTGCGCAATCTGGCGCAGCGCAGTGCCGCAGCGGCCAAGGAAATCAAGGCGCTGATTGATGATTCGGTGGGCAAGGTGGCAGCTGGTAGCCGGCTGGTGGACGAAGCCGGTAGCACGATGGACGAAGTGGTGGCCAGTGTGCAGCGCGTGACCGAGATCATGAGCGAAATTACCGTGGCCACGGCCGAACAGAGCGAAGGCATTGCGCAGGTCAATCAGGCCATCGTCGAAATGGATGGCGTGACGCAGCAGAATGCGGCGCTGGTGGAGCAGGCCGCTGCCGCTGCAGAGAGCTTGCAGGAGCAGGCTGCCCATCTGGAGCAAGCGGTCAGTGTCTTCAAACTGCAGCGCGGTGGTACGAGCGCGACTGCGGCGCCGCAGCGCTCGGCGAGTCCTAAGGCGAGTCTTCTGGCAAAGCCGGCGCCGGCGCGCAAGGCGCTGGCCAGTGCCAGACCCGCAGCGCAAGCTGCCCCGGACCAGCCGCCCGCCAGTACGCTGAAGCCATCGGCCAGCAAAGCCGCCAAGTCAGGCAAGGCGGCAGACAGCGAGTGGGAAGAGTTTTAGACAGGGCGCTCGCCAGCACGGCAGCGCCCACTCTGTCACAATGCGGTTTGTTTGCGCTTGTGAGAATCTGCATGATGCCATTTTCGTTGTTCCGCCGGCGC
>JAIELO010000266.1 GCA_019752915.1 Burkholderiaceae bacterium | reverse complement strand
CGCCTCGCCGAAAAATAAACTGGTGCTGAGCGCCGACTGGCAGGCCAGCCGCTGGAATCTGCTGGCGCGCGCTACCCGCTTTGGTGCCCTGCAGGACTTCTCGTATGATGAGGACGCACCACTGGTCGATGGCGTCCATGCCCAGTCGTTTGCAGCAGTCTGGTCGGTGGATCTGGAAGCTCAATACAAGCTAAGCCGTCAACTGACGCTCAGCGTGGGCGCCGACAATGTACTGGACCGATACCCGCAACGGGTGCGTGAAACCAATAACGCCACCTACGGCGGCGCCCTGCCCTACAACTTCATCAATCCGATCGGCGTCAACGGGGCCTATTTCTACGGCCGCGTGCGCTACACCTTTTAACTCAAGGACATCATGAAACTTAGTCGCCTCACCCAACTGTTCGCCGCCGCCTGCCTGAGCACCTTGCTAGCCGCGCAAGCACAGGCCAGCAATGCGCTGGTACTGCTGACCGACTTCGGCACCTCCGACGGCGCCGTCTCGGCCATGCACGGCGTCGCCTTCGGCGTCGATCCGAAACTCAACGTTTCCGACCTGACCCACAACATTCCCGACTACGACATCTGGCTGGGCGCCTACCGTCTGTACCAGACCGCCAACTACTGGCCGCAGGGCAGCGTGTTCGTCGCCGTGGTCGATCCGGGCGTCGGCACGGCACGCAAATCGGTGGTCTTAAAAACCCGCGAAGGACGCTACTTCGTCGGCCCGAACAACGGCCTGTTCACCCTGATTGCCGAGCGTGACGGCGTGGCCGAGCTGCGCGAAATCGACGAACAGCGCAACCGTCTGGCCGGCTCTGCCGAGTCCTACACCTTCCACGGCCGCGACGTCTACGCCTACGTGGGCGCGCGACTGGCCTCGGGTGCCATCAGCTTCGAACAGGTCGGCCCAGTCCTCGACAGCGCCTCGGTAGAAAAGATCCCCTACCAGAAGGCGGTACGTCAGGGCAACGTCATCCGCGGCATCATCCCTGTGCTCGACATCAAGTATGGCAACGTCTGGACCAACGTCCCGAAAGCCCTGTTCGACGAATTGAAAATTGGCGTGCACGAGCGCGTGCAGATCCGCATCCTGCACAAAGGCAAACAGGTCGATAAAGTGGTTGCGCCATTCGAACACACCTTTGGTGGTGTCGCGGCCGGCAAACCGCTGGTCTACCTGAACAGCCTGCTCGACGTCGCACTCGCCATCAGCCAGGGCAACTATGCCAAGCAGCATCGCATCGACTCCGGCGTCGACTGGGAAGTAGAAATCAGCAAATCCGCCAAATAGCAAACCGGGGTCAGATCCGACATCCGGACACGTGCTCTTCTGTGGCAGCGGCTTGGCGAAGCCGGACCCGCCGTGGGGGCGGTTGTTCACCGGTTCCTTGATGACTAATGCCGAGTCCGTGTCCGGATGTCGGATCTGACCCCGGGTTTGAAGTTGTTGGGCAAAAAAACGGGGTCAGACCGGTTGGTCTGACCCCGCTATGGCGTGGCTGTCTGCGCCGGCATGGCCGGCGCGGGCGCTTTGCTATTACTCGTAGTCGCTCATTGGCGCGCAGCCGCAGAACAGGTTACGGTCGCCGTAGACGTTATCGGCACGGCCAACCGGTGGCCAGTATTTCTGCTTGCGCAGCGATGGCACTGGGTAGGCGGCGACTTCGCGGCTGTATTTGCGTTCCCACTTGTCAGCGGTCAGTACTTCGGCCGTGTGCGGGGCAAATTTCAGCGGGTTGTCCAGCTTGTCGAATTCGCCGCTTTCTACTTTGGCGATTTCGCCGCGGATGGCGATCATGGCGTCGATGAAGCGGTCCATCTCGACTTTCGATTCGCTCTCGGTCGGCTCGATCATCAGCGTGCCCGGTACCGGGAAGCTCATGGTCGGTGCGTGGAAGCCGAAGTCCATCAGGCGCTTGGCGACGTCTTCGTTGCTGATGCCGGTGGCATCCTGCAGCGGACGCAGGTCGATGATGCACTCGTGCGCTACCAGGCCATCGTGGCCGGTGTACAGCACCGGGTAGTGCGGTGCCAGACGACGGGCCATGTAGTTGGCGTTCAGGATTGCCGTTTCGGTCGCTGCGGTCAGGCCTTCGGCGCCCATCATGGCGATGTACATCCACGAAATCGGCAGAATGCTGGCCGAGCCAAATGGTGCGGCGCTGACGGCGGTGATGCCGTCTTCGCTGCGCACGTAGCCGTTGGAGCGCTGGTTAGGCAGGAACTTGGCGAGGTGTGCGCCGACGCCGATCGGACCGACGCCAGGACCGCCACCACCGTGTGGAATGCAGAAGGTTTTGTGCAGGTTCAGGTGCGAGACGTCACCGCCGAAGGCGCCCGGTGCGGCAACGCCGACCAGTGCATTCATGTTGGCGCCGTCGATGTAGACCTGACCGCCGTGGCTGTGGATGATTTCGCACAGTTCCTGAATGCCTTCTTCGAACACACCGTGGGTCGATGGGTAGGTCACCATCACGCAGGCCAGGTTTTTCGAGTGCAGTTCGGCCTTGGCTTTCAGGTCGGCCAGATCGACGTTACCGTTGGCGTCGCAAGCGGTCACGACGACCTGCATGCCGACCATGTTGGCCGATGCCGGATTGGTGCCGTGTGCCGAGGATGGAATCAGGCAGATGTTGCGATGGCCTTCGCCACGCGACTGGTGGTATGCCTGAATTACCAGCAGACCGGCGTACTCGCCTTGCGAGCCAGCGTTAGGCTGCAGCGAGATGGCGGCGTAGCCGGTGACGGCGCACAGCATTTCTTCCAGTTGGGCGATCATTTCGCGGTAACCCACGGTTTGCGCCTGTGGCGCAAACGGGTGGATGTTGGAGAATTCTGGCCAGGTCACCGGAATCATTTCCGAGGTGGCGTTCAGCTTCATGGTGCACGAACCCAGCGGGATCATGGTGCGATCCAGTGCCAGATCCTTGTCGGCCAGCGAACGCAGGTAGCGCAGCATCTCGGTTTCCGAGTGGTAGCGGTTGAACACCGGGTGGCTCAGGTAGGCGCTGGTGCGGCTCAGGGCTGCAGGGAAGGCAGCGACGACGCCGGCTTCGACGACGTCCAGATCCGGGCAGACGGCGCTGCTGCCGGCGGCTTCAGCGAAGACTTTCCACAGCAGGGCGATATCGGCGCGTTCGGTGGTTTCGTCCAGCGACAGACCGACGTGGTGTGCGTCAACCTGACGCAGGTTGATGCCGTTGGCCAGTGCGATGGCGTGTACCGCAGCGGCGTCTTTGACAGCCACGGTCAGGGTGTCGAAGTAGCTGGCGTTGACGACGTTGTAGCCCTGGGCTTTCAGGTTCGCTGCCAGTACACCGGTGTAGCGGTGCACGCGCTGGGCGATCTGCGCCAGACCTTGCGGGCCATGGTAGACGGCGTACATCGAGGCCATCACGGCCAGCAGTACCTGCGCGGTGCAGATGTTGGAGGTGGCTTTTTCGCGGCGGATGTGCTGCTCGCGGGTTTGCAGCGCCAGACGGTAGGCACGGTTGCCCTGCGCGTCGATGGTGACGCCGACCAGACGGCCGGACATGCTGCGCTTGAATTCGTCGCGGGTCGCCAGATAGCCGGCGTGCGGGCCACCGAAGCCCAGTGGTACGCCGAAGCGCTGGCTGTTACCGACCACCACGTCGGCGCCCCATTCGCCCGGAGGGGTCAGCAGGGTCAGTGCCAGCAGGTCGGCCGCTACGATGACCATTGCGCCGGTGGCTTTGACAGCGGCTACGCCAGCAGCATAGTCACGCACCACGCCATTGACGCCAGGGTACTGCAGCAGTACGCCGAAGGCATCGCTCACGCCAGCCAGTTCGGCAGCGTCAAAGGTCTTGACTTCGATGCCCAGTGGTTTGGCGCGGGTCTGTACCACTTCCAGCGTCTGTGGCAGGACGTCGTTGGCGACGTAGAAGATACTCGATTTGGATTTGCCGACGCGCTGGATCAGCGTCATCGCTTCCGCAGCGGCGGTGCCTTCGTCCAGCATCGATGCATTCGCGATGCCCATGCCGGTCAGATCGGTGATGGTCTGCTGGAAGTTCAGAATCGCTTCCAGACGGCCTTGCGAAATCTCTGGCTGGTAGGGCGTGTAGGCGGTGTACCAGGCCGGGTTTTCGAAAATGTTACGCAGAATTACGCCCGGGGTGTGGGTGTTGTAGTAACCCTGACCGATCAGCGACTTCAGTACCTGATTTTTCGAGGCGGTCTGTTTCAGCTGGGCCAGCGCGGTCTGTTCCGGCAACGGCTGGGCGTACTGGCCCAGTGGCAGCGGGTTCTTGTTGCGGATGTTGGCAGGAACCAGGGCGTCGATCAGGGCGGTACGCGAGGCGTAGCCGAGAACCGACAGCATGGCTTGCTGTTCAGCGGCGTCAGGGCCGATGTGGCGGGCGATGAAGGCGTCGCGGGCTTCGAGTTGGGTCAGGCTGGTGCGGGTCATGATTTGTCAGGGCCGAAAGAGGAAGACGATGGGTAGAACGGAGTGCCGGCGCAGCGCGCGGGCAGGGCGTGGCGCTTACAGCGCCGGTGTTTCAAGTTGCGTAACAGGTACTCGTTAAGTACCTGCGATGGATAAGTAAAGGGCCAGCACGCTGCTGGCCCCTGAATCCATTAATGGTCGGTGGTCTTGCCGTAAGCGGCAGCGTCCAGCAGACCGTTGATCGCGCCAGCGTCGGCTGGCTTGATCTTGAACAGCCACGCAGCGTAGGCGTCGGCGTTGATCGATTCCGGTGCGTTCACCACGTCGTCGTTGACGGCGATGATTTCACCGGCGATCGGAGCGTAGATGTCGCTGGCTGCCTTGACCGATTCCACCACGGCGGCGTCGTCGCCGGCGCCGAAGCTGGCGCCAACTTTCGGCAGTTCGACGAACACGATGTCGCCCAGTGCGTCCTGTGCGAATTCGGTGATACCGACGGTAACGGTGCCGTCAGCCTCAGCGCGTACCCATTCGTGGGATTCGGTGTACTTCAGGTCTGCAGGGATATTCATGTAAGGCTCCAGAGTGAGAGAGTGCTACGGTTATAGAGTGTTTTTTCGGGACGACAGGGTCAGACTGCCAGAATTTTACCGTTACGGACGAAGGGCAGCTTAACTACCGAGGCGGCCAGCTTCTTGTCGCGGATTTCCACGTGCACGGTGTCGCCGACGGCGACGCCGTTCGGGACGCGCGCCAGTGCGATGGCTTGCTGCATGGTCGGGCTGAACGTGCCGCTGGTGATTTCGCCAGTCGCTTCGGTGCCGGCCACGATGACTTTCTGGTGGGCGCGCAGTACACCGCCTTTTTCACGCAGGATCAGGCCGACGAACTGGGCGTTCTGGCCCATCGCCTGCAGGGCAGCTTTGCCGATGAAGTCGCGCTCGGACACCAGATCGATGGTCCATGCCAGACCGGCGTCCAGCGGGTTGACGGTTTCGTCCATGTCCTGACCGTACAGATTCATGCCAGCTTCCAGACGCAGGGTGTCACGCGCACCCAGACCGGCCGGTTTGACGCCGGCAGCAGCCAGTGCGTTCCACAGGGCTTCGGCCTGTTCGGCGGCGACGCCGATTTCAAAGCCGTCTTCACCGGTGTAGCCGGTGCGGGCGATCATGGCTTCGCCGAAGGTGGCGCTCTGGGCGAAGGCCACGTTGAACGGCTTCATCTCGGCGCTGACAGCTTGCGATTCAGGGATCACTTGCCAGACTTTGGCGCGCGCGTTCGGGCCTTGTACGGCGATCAGCGCCATCGCGTTGGCGTCCGCCTTGGCGCCATCGCGGCGCTGGGTGATGGTCAGGCCGCTGTTGGTGGCGGTGTTCTGCTGCTGCATCCAGGCCACGTCTTTTTCGGCGGTGCCGGCGTTGACGACCAGGCGGAACCAGCTCTCGTTAATGAAGTAGACGATCAGATCGTCGATCACGAAGCCTTGCGGATTCAGCATGCACGAGTACAGGGCTTTGCCCGATACCTGCAGTTTGTCGACGTTGTTGGCCAGCAGGCCGCGCAGGAAGGTGCGCACATTGTCGCCCTTGATGTCGACCACGCACATGTGGGCCACGTCGAACATGCCGACGTCGGTACGTACCGCGTGGTGTTCTTCGATTTGCGAACCGTAGTTGACGGGCATGTCCCAGCCGCCAAAGTCGACCATACGGGCGCCGGCTGCGCGGTGTGCATTATTGAGGGGGGTAGCTTTGAGCGTCATGATTCCTCGGTCCAAATCGAATAGGGGTTAACAGAGCATCGCCGAACGCCATTCGGGCATTCCACAATGTTCGCAGACCCCTCTGTCCTTGATACCTGAGAGATTACGGCAACGGGGGTACCGTTATCCGTGCGCCCCTTCGGTGGATCACTGGCTGACGCCGCGATCGCTCTCCAGAGTTGGTCCAGTTGGCATCCCGCTGGTGCGGCCGCGCTGGTCCCTTGATCGGTCCTTTTGCCTGAGAGTTTTTGGGTAGTGCCCCTTCGGCGGCAACGCTGGTTTGCCCTCTCCCGATCAAGACTCGGGAATATATGTCAGAAAGGGGGGTAATGTCAATCTGCAGCGCAGCGTGCGGGGCTTGAGGGCGCGCACGAATGGCGCACGGGCGGCGCCCTGAAATCGCACACTTTGCTAGAATCAATGCCACCTTTTCCGGAGGGCGAGCCATGGGTCAGGATGCCACAAACGTCGCGCTGCAGCGCTGGTTTACGCTGCCGGGTGATGTCAATAGCGATATGGTGCGGCGCGTGTTCGATGCTGTCGCCAGCATGACGGAGCAGCACGTGACGACGGCGCACCTGCTGATCCAGTCGAACGGTGGCTACGTCAGTGACGGCATCTGCCTGTATAACTACCTGAGTAAGCTGCCCATCAAATTCGTCACCTATAACGCCGGTGCGGTGGCGTCGATCGCGGTGATCCTGTATCTGGCGGGGCGCGAGCGCTATGCCAGTGAAACGGCGCGGTTCATGGTGCATAAATCGCACGCCAGCGCGCCGCAGGGCGCCCGGCCCGATGCTTTGCGCATCATTGTCGAAGGCCTGCAGGCCGATGATGCCCGTACCGAGGCGATTCTGCGCCAGCATGTCCATCTGGACGAGCAGCACTGGCGCATTCATGCCTATTCCGACCTGCATCTGACGGCGCGCGAGGCGCTGGCGGTGGGGCTGGTGGATGGCGTCGCGGACTTCATGCCCCCGGCTGGCCAGCGGGTACGTGCCATCTAGCCGCGCCACCCTGCGCCCTTGGCAATTTGCCCGCTGCGGCCGCTAGCCTCTAGCGCGATGGCGAAAGTTGTGGCATTGTTAAGCTATTGATGCACAGCAATTATTGCTGGGGATCGCAGTGCCTGTGTTCTAATGGCGGCCGCGCTGCAGCGCACACGGATAGGTCACATGGCACAGGCCGTGTCCGGATGTCGGATCTGACCCCAGTTTTAGTTGATATGATTAGCTTGGAATAAAA
>JAIELO010000130.1 GCA_019752915.1 Burkholderiaceae bacterium | reverse complement strand
GCTCCTGCTCCTGCTCCTGCTCCTGCTCCTGCAGCTGACCTGCAAACCCTGCTGGGTTCCGCCGGTCTGACGCTGGCGGCGACCGACCCTGCCAAACTGCGCGCTGCGCAGGAAGCCGCAGCCAAAGTCGCGGCACCGGTACGCGTTCCCCGTGAGCGTAAGCCATTGCCACCGCAAGCTGACGAACCGCTGATTCAGGTGGACACCCGCCGCTAAGCCGGTAGCGTCATCCACCAGCAAAAAGGGAAGCCGCGTGCTTCCCTTTTTTTCGTCTGGGCGGGCCTGACCGAGGCTGCTTCTAAACGCGCAAATTGCGCCAACGTGCTATCGTAGCGGCTCGCAGTTCTCTAACGACAGACAATCATGGCCGAGAAAATCATCATGCTGGCGCCGCAGCGCCACGCCACGCCAGCCATTCCAGCGCAAGCAGAAAGCCCCACCGGATTGCTGGCCGACCAGCGCGGTCGCCCCCTGCGCGATCTGCGCATTTCCGTCACCGACCGCTGTAACTTCCGCTGCGTGTACTGCATGCCGAAAGCGGTCTTCAACAGCGATTACCAGTACCTGCCGCATAAAGCCCTGCTCTCGTTCGAGGAAATCACCCGCCTGACGCAGATCTTCGTCGCCCATGGCGTGGAAAAAATCCGTCTGACCGGCGGCGAACCGCTGCTGCGCAAAGACCTCGAAAAGCTGATCGCCATGCTGGCGCCTCTGAAAACAGTCAGCGGTCAGCCACTCGACCTGACGCTGACCACCAATGCCTCGCTGCTGGCGCGGAAAGCGCAAGCGCTCAAGGACGCCGGTCTGCAGCGCATCACCGTCTCGCTCGACGCGCTGGATAACACGACCTTCCGGCGCATGAACGATGTCGACTTCAATGTCAGCGATGTCCTGCAAGGCATCGACGCGGCGCATCGGGCAGGACTGGGCCCCATCAAAATCAACATGGTCGTCAAGGCCGGCATGAACGATCAGGAAATCCTGCCGATGGCGCGCTATTTCCGCAATACCCCGTTCATCCTGCGCTTTATCGAATACATGGATGTCGGCGCGTCCAATGGCTGGAAAATGGATGAGGTTGTGCCGTCCGCTGAAATCGTGCGACGCATCCACGCCGAGCTGCCGCTGGAAACACTCGAAGCCAACTACAGCGGCGAGACTGCCACCCGCTGGCGCTATCGCGATGGCAGCGGCGAGATCGGCCTGATCTCCAGCGTCACACAAGCCTTCTGCGGCGATTGCACGCGCGCGCGCCTGTCGACCGAAGGCCAGCTATACACCTGTCTATTTGCCAGCAGCGGCCACGACCTGCGCAGTCTGCTGCGCGCTGGCCACAGCGATGCCGACCTCAGTGCCGCACTGGGCCAGCTGTGGCGCGCACGCGGTGACCGCTATTCCGAACTGCGCACGCAGCACACGGATCTACCTCGCACATCGGCCGGCAAAGTAGAAATGTCCTACATCGGAGGTTAGTTTGTCTTTCAAGAGCAAGATCACCGGCCTGATACTGGCGGGCGGCCGTGGCACCCGCATGGGCAGCGTGGACAAGGGCTTGCAGCCTTTTCGTGGCAGTACACTCGTGCAGCATGTGCTGCAGCGACTGGCGCCGCAGGTCAGCACCGTGGCGATTAACGCCAACCGTAATCTGCCCCGGTACCAGCTGCTGGCCGGTAGTGTCCCGGTGCTGCCGGACTGGCTCGATGGGTTCGAAGGCCCGCTGGCCGGACTGCAAATCGGCCTGCAATTCTGCCCCACCGAACTACTGCTAACCGTACCATGTGATTCGCCACTGCTGCCGGACGATCTGGCCGAACGCCTGCACGCTGCGCTCGTGGCGCAGGATGCCGATGTCGCACTGGCTGTGACCATGCGCCCGCGCGACGGCGAGAGCACACCCCAGCCGCAACTGCATCCGGTGTTCGCGCTGCTGAAAGCCAGCCTGCTGCCGCAACTGGAAGACTATCTGGCCAGCGGCGAGCGGCGTATGGAACGGTGGTACAAAACGCTACGCGTGGCAGAGGTGCGATTCGAGCAGGACGACGCCTTCAGCAACATCAATACCGTCGAAGAATTGCAGGCGCTGGAACAACAGGCCACACCTGGCATCGTCACCAGTCCAGCCCCTGCCGCTCACAGCACCGCAGCGGTTCCGGGCGACTCTGCTGGTCTGCATGTAGAACAGGCGCAGCGCCTGATCGCCGCGCAGATCACGCCACTCGATGCCAGTGCCAGCGTCACCGTCAACCTGCACGGCGCACTGGATCGGGTGCTGGCTGCCGACATCATCTCGCCCATCAATGTGCCGGCTTACGACAATTCGGCCATGGACGGATACGCCCTGCGTGGCGACGATCTGCCGGCACCAGCCGATGCTTGCGTCACACTGGAAGTGATCGGCATTGCCTACGCAGGCCGGCCTTGCGCGCTCACGCCGCAAGCGGGGCAATGCATCCGCATCATGACAGGTGCCGCCATGCCGGCCGGTTGCGACAGTGTGCTGCCGCAGGAACTGGCCAGCGCCATCAGTGATACGCAGGTCACCATCGCGCACGGCGCCATCACGCCCGGTGCCAATCGCCGCTTTGCCGGTGAAGACCTCCGAGCGGGCAGCGTGGCACTGGCACGCGGCAAGCTATTGCGCCCTGCCGATCTGGGCCTGATTGCCTCGCTGGGCATTGCCGAAGTGCGCGTGCAGCGCAAACTGCGCGTCGCCTTCTTCTCGACCGGTGACGAGTTACGCGCGCCGGGACAGGCACTCGATCAGGGCTGCATTTATGACAGCAACCGCTACACCGTGTTCGGCATGCTGACGCGCCTAGGCTGTGAAGTGATCGATCTGGGCATCGTGCGCGATGATCCGGCAGCACTCGATGCCACCCTGCGTAGCGCCTGCCAGCAGGCCGACGCCATCATCACATCCGGCGGGGTCTCCGAAGGCGCGGCCGATTACACCCGCGATATTCTCGCCAGCCTAGGCCAGTTGTCGTTCTGGAAGCTGGCCATGCGGCCGGGTCGCCCGCTCGCCTTCGGCCAGATCCGCGATGGTCGCGACAGTGCGTGGCTGTTTGGACTGCCGGGCAATCCGGTCGCCGTAGTCATCTCGTTCTATCTGTTCGCGCGCCCGGCCTTACTGGCCATGATGGGTTGCAGTGCCAGCCTGCCCACCCTGCAGGCCAGAACGCAGATGGCGATCCGCAAACGTCCCGGCCGCACCGAATACCAGCGCGGCATCATCAGCCGTGCGGCGGATGGCCAGCCGCAAGTGCGCCTGACCGGCGCACAAGGGTCAGGCATCCTGCGCTCGATGACGGAAGCCAACTGCATCGTGGTACTGGCCCATGAACAGGGCAGCGTGGCAGAAGGCGATATGGTGGAAGTGCTGCCGCTGGAAGGACTGATCTAAGTGGGCCTGCGGCGCAGGCTAGTCCGGTCTAGACCAGACTATTCAGCGTCACTCTCGCCCGGCTCGGGGTGCGCACCCAGCAGCAATTGCGCATCTTCGCTCGGCAAGGCTTCCACCGATTTCAGTTTGCGCGACATCTGGCGGCTACGGGTTTCCGCCGACTCGATATTCTTGGCTGCGCGTTCCAGCGACAGACGGGTCGCGGACAGCACGTCACCGAATTTACCGAACTCGGTCTTGACCGCCCCCAGCACCTGCCACACTTCCGACGAACGACGCTCCAGCGCCAGCGTACGGAAGCCCATCTGCAGACTATTGAGCAGCGCCGACAGCGTCGACGGTCCGGCGATACTGACCCGGTGCACGCGCTGCAGATCGTCAGCCAGACCGGGACGCCGCATCACTTCCGCATACAACCCCTCGGTCGGCAGGAACAGAATCGCAAAGTCAGTAGTCTGCGGTGGTGACAGATATTTTTCCGCGATCGTCTTCGCTTCCAGCCGCACCGCGCGTTCCAGTTCGCGACCCGCCGTGGCCACGCCCTCCGCATCGGCACGTTCGGCAGCATCGACCAGACGCTCGTACTGCTCTTTCGGGAACTTGGCATCGATCGGCATCCAGACCGGCACCGCACCATCGGTCGGGCCGGGCAGCCGGAGTGCAAACTCTACCCGCGCGCCGCTACCGGCGATGGTCTCGACATTGCGCGCATACTGCTCTGGCGTGAGCACCTGTTCGAGCAGCATTTCCAGCTGCACCTCGCCCCACGTGCCGCGCGTTTTGACGTTGGTCAGCACGCGTTTCAAGTCGCCCACCCCGATCGCCAGCTGCTGCATCTCGCCGAGTCCCTGATGCACGCGCTCCAGCCGTTCCGACACCTGCTGGAACGAAGCACTCAGGCGCGCCTCCAGCGTGGCATGCAGTTTCTCGTCCACCGTCTTGCGCATTTCTTCGAGTCGCGCACCGTTATCCGTTTGCAGATCGCGGATCTTCGCTTCCAGCGTGGCGCGCACCTCCTGCATGTGCGCTGCATTCGATTCGGTCAGGCGCGCCAGCGTCTGATTCATACTGTCGGCAAACAGCTTCAGATTGCGACTCTGCTCCTCGCGCCCCACCATGCCCTGCGCTTCCAGCTGCCGGCGCATCGCTTCGAACTGCTGCACCGTCGCGCCATGGGTGGCCTGCGCAGTCGCCTGCAACTGCAGCCGTACTTCACGCTCGACCCGTTCGATACGCTCGGCGATACCATCATCTTCCGAGCTACGCGCACCACGCCCAACACGGTTCTGCAACAAGGCCAGCACCTGCAGCACCAGCACCATCGCCAGCACCAGTAACAGCACTAAAAATTCACTCTGGCTCATGGCATCAATCCGGCTTGTTACGCATCCAGTCGGCGGTCTGATAGAACGACTCCATCAACCGCAAGCGCAAAGCCTCGTCGATACCGACATCGTCCATGGCCCACGCCATCGCCTGCAGCCACTGATCACGCTCCTGCGTACCAATTGCAAACGGCATGTGGCGCATCCGCAGGCGCGGATGGCCGTGCGCCTGCACATACAGATCCGGACCACCCATCCAGCCACTTAAAAACATGAACAGGCGTTCGCGCGCATTGTCGAGCGACGGCCCGTGCGCAGCGCGCAGCAGGGCAAACTGCGGCTCCAGTTCCATCAGGTCATAAAACCGGTCGACCATGTCACGCACGACAGCGGCGCCACCAATTACTTCATAGAGAGTTCGGGATTCAGTCATAGCCACCATGATAACGCACCACGCGCGGCTGCGACACGCTCACCTGCGAACGACGCTGCAGGCGCCGCGTCGAGGACCAGTTCTGCCAGTCCAGTTCCTCGCGCAGCGCATCACAAGCCTGCACGATCTGCTCCAGCTGCGCGGCTGTCAGGCCGGAATTGAGCGTCAGCCTGACCAGCGAACGGTTCTTGGCGGTGGCCGGTGCGCAGAACATCGCCCCATACACGCCGTGCCGTTCCAGCGCCTTGCGCAGCGCCAGCGTGTGCGGTTCCAGCCCCGCTTCCAGCGCAATAATCTGCTCGCTGCCATCGCTGACATTCAATCCCAGCGCCGTCAGGTGGCTGCGCACGTAGCGACTGTGCTGATGCAGTGCCGCGCGTCGCCCGTCCGCCTGCTTGATGAACTCCAGTGCCGCCGCCAGCCATGCCAGTTCGTGCCGCAGCAAACAGGAACTGAAAATCGCCGGACGTGACTCCGACAGGAAGTAGCCCTTGAAGCGGCTGGAACAACTGATAAACCCGGCCCGTCCGGCAAACGCCTTGGCCAGCGATGCCGTGCGAAAATGCACCCGTTCAACCAAACCCAGCGCCGCAGTCAGTCCCGCGCCCTGCGGCCCGTGCGTGCCCAGCGAATGGGATTCGTCGACGATCAGAATACTGCCGCTGCGCTCGGCCAGTTCCACCAGCCCCGCCAGCGGCGCCACACTGCCATTGGTGCTGTACAGCGCATCGACCACGATCAGCCCGCGCCCGTGGCGCGCCAGCTGCTTGGCCAGATGCGCCAGATCGTTATGCAGAAAACCGACCGCCGGTGCAGCAGCCGACTGCGCGCCCTCCCACAGCGAAGCATGCGCCTGCATGTCGAGATACACCGGCACGTCCGGGCCGGCCAGCGTCTGCACCAGTCCCACATTGGCGGCCCAGCCGGACTGGGTCAGCACGCCATCCTGCGCGCCCATCCACTGCGCCAGTCGCTGCTCCAGCGCATGCTGGGCGCTGCCCTGCTGTAGATACACGGCCGACATCAGCAATTCCCCCTCGCTCTGCACCAGCGCCGCTAGCTGGGCGTAGCGCAATTGCGCTTCTCCGGCCAGACACAGGTAATCGTTCCCCGCCAGATACACGGCGTTGGCCGGGGTCGGCTGCCAGGCATGGGGATGTTCCCCCCCCAGCAATTGCTCGATGCGCGTAACGTAATGCCGATCCATGCGACGCGTCACAAAATCGGGCATGCACTGTTCGGCGGGCAAGAACTCCTGCAAGGTCTGGGTACTTCCGAGCATACTGGCATGCGACATGGTCTACCTCCGGTCTATTGTTAAAAAAATCTTAACAACAACCTTGCGGCCAAAAAACGTTCGATCGATTGATGCTAATCAATTGATGGTTTGATATGTTCAACCACGCAACAAAATACGGCGATGATGATGGTTTGACAAAAATCAATCCGACCATGCCGATCCGCCCGCCACCCAGCTGGAAACACACTCTGCAAGAGCGGCTGCAGACGCTGCTGCATTACCATGGCGGAGAAGACCATGCGACGGCGCGCGTGTTGCTATTAGCCAGCATCGGCACGGTGGCCATGCCCCTGTACTACGTGATCTGGCAGCATTTTTTCCCGCAGGAATATGAAACTCTGCCGCTACGTCTGTTCGGCATTCTGCTCTGTGCGCTGGGGCTGTTCGCGCGTCAGTTCAGCCGCCGTATGCTGCACTGGTATCTGCTACTCACCCTCAGCTATATCTTTCCGTTTTTCTTTACCTTCATGTTCCTGATGAACCATGCATCGGGCGTGTGGAGTGAGTCACTGCTGATCGGGCTGGTCGTGTTATTCCACTTCGAAATTACGCTCGCGCTGCCAGCCTATCTGGCCGGCACGCTGGCAGCCTGCCTTGCTGCGGTTCTGCTGGGCGAAAGCACCCTTCTGCTGAGCCGGCCGGTACTGCAACAGTTGCCGATCCACTGGTTCACCATTGCCGTGCTGTCCGCTGCCAAGGTGAGCCGCCATATGCTGGCGCAGGAAAAGCTGGCCGGACTCGGGGCGGGGCTGGCCACCGTGGCGCATGAGTTGCGTACCCCGCTTACCAGTGTGGACGCCAATGTACGCGGCCTGTTGCGCATGTATGGGCAGGGCTTCCGCCGCACCACTGACGAGAAACTGGGTGCCATCGATGCACTGGGCCGCATCCAGTTCGAAGTGCGCCACATGAACCACATGATCGACCTGTTCCTGCTCAGCGCCACGGCGGTGCGGCAGAACCTGCGGCCGGTGGAGGGAGTGAGGATGGAGGGCGTGGTGG
>JAIELO010000015.1 GCA_019752915.1 Burkholderiaceae bacterium | reverse complement strand
CGGTCAGGGTCGTGGGGGCTGTCGCGCAGCCAGCCAGCAGCGCGCCAGCGGCAAAAATCAGGGGGAGACGTTTCATCGCTCAGGAAAGGTTGGTCTAGGCAGCAAACAATATAGCAGCAAGGCAGACAGAGAAGTGATGCTTGCTGCCCGCTTGCGCAGAATTTAGCATGGCAGATCGCGTTCGCGCAGGGCGCGCCGGTACTGGATGGCTTCCTGCAGGTGGGGAGTGCGGATCTTTTCGCTGGCCGCCAGATCGGCGATGGTGCGCGCTACGCGCAGGATGTGGTGATAGGCGCGTCCCGTCCACTGGAACTGGTGCATGCTCTGATGCAGGATGGCTTTACTGCGAGGCTCGAGGCGGCAGAACTGTTCCAGCTCGCGCGGGGTGAGTGCCTGATTGCGTTTGCCCTGACGTTGCCATTGGCGGTCAGCGGCCGCCTGCACACGTGCGGCGATACTGGCGCTGGTTTCGCCGCTGGCGGTATCGGCCAGTGCGAGTGGATCCACCGGCCCCACTTCCATCTGGATGTCGATGCGATCGAGTAGCGGGCCGGAGATACGGCGCTGATAGCGGCCGATCTGGTCAGGCGTGCAGTGGCAGCGGCCATTGCTATGACCGGCATAGCCGCAAGGGCAGGGATTCATTGCCGCGATCAGCTGGAAGCGCGCCGGGAAGTCGGCCTGACGGGCGGCGCGCGAGATGGTGATGTGGCCGGACTCCAGCGGTTCGCGCAGCACATCGAGCACGCGCTGCTCGAACTCCGGCAGTTCGTCGAGAAACAGCACGCCGTGATGGGCCAGCGAGATTTCGCCGGGACGCGGCAGGCTGCCGCCACCAACCAGCGCGACGCCCGATGCGGTGTGATGCGGCGCGCGAAACGGGCGCTGCTTCCATAGGTCGCAGCGGAAATTGCCGCTCAGGGACAGTACTGCGGCGGCCTGTAGCGCTTCGTCGTCGCTCATGGCTGGCAGCAGGCCGGGAAAACGCACCGCCAGCATGGTCTTGCCTGCACCGGGCGGTCCGACTAGCAGTACGCTGTGATTTCCCGCTGCCGCCACTTCCAGGCCGCGCTTGACGCTGAACTGGCCTTTGACATCGGCAAAGTCGGGATAGGGGCGCAACTGGCGGCGCGCCGGAGCGATGTGACGTACCAGCATGGCATCGCTGCTGTGGACCGTGAAATGGCGGCATACCTGCAGCAGTGTGGCGGCCGGATAGATGGCGGCATCGGCGACCAGCGCCGCTTCGTCGGCATTGTCGACCGGCAGAATCAGGCCGCACTGCCCGCCATAGCGACGACTGGCGATGGCCATGGCGAGCGTGCCACGGATCGGGCGCAGCGCGCCGGACAGCGACAGTTCACCGGCAAACTCGTACTCGGCCAGATGGCGCGCCGGGATCTGGCCGGAGGCAGCCAGAATGCCGAGCGCAATCGGCAAATCGAAGCGCCCCGATTCCTTGGGCAGATCGGCCGGCGCCAGATTGACGGTGATGCGCTGGGCCGGAAAGGTGAAGCCGCCATTCTGGATGGCGGCGCGCACGCGGTCCTTGGATTCTTTGACTTCGGTATCGGCCAGACCGACGATGGTAAACGCGGGTAGGCCATTGGCCAGATGCACTTCCACGCTGACTTCCTGCGCTTCCATGCCGGCGAGGGCGCGGCTTTTCAGGACGGCTAGGCTCATGGCAGCGGGACTCGGTCGACGGTTGCGGAAACTGTCAGCCTAGGCTGAACGGCGGCGCTTGCCTTGCGCCAGCCCAAACGGATGGTGGCAATTGCCGATGTGCTGCATAGCCAGGATTTAGCGTACCCAGCCGCTATCCGGCGGTGGGCAGTTGACGCGCACCCAGTTGCCGCCACTGCGCGTGGCCGTAGCGTAGCTCGCTGTGCCGCTGGTGTAGCAGGTGCTGCGATTGCCGCGCGTGACGCGGGAATACATGGTGCCGTCGGGTGATGTGTAGTGGTCACTCACCTCGGACGTGGCGCCGACGAACGCGCCTTCGATGCCGCGCGCAAGCCGTGCCGACAGGCTGTCTGGTGAGCGGGCAGGTACGGCGCTGGCGCCATTCAGGAGCTCTTTATCGATGCGCTGCAAATCGCGCCGGGCCTGGGCCATGATGGTGGCAGCATCCGGAGTGATGCTGCTGATCGTCGCGGCTTCGGGAGCGTTGAGCGATTGCACTGGTGCCGCGTTGCTGTCTGCCAGCGGGGACAAGTCTGGCTGTCGCGAGCGGGGCAGTTGGCGTGGCAGGGTGGGGGCCGGCACGGCGCGCGCCGGCGTGCGCAGCGGGTGTGGATTGGGTAGCGTGGCCGGGGTCAGATACAGCAGTTCTTGCGGACGGTGTACTGCTGGCAGTGTGCGCCCATTGTGCATCGGATCAAATAACAGCAGCATGGCGATGCCATGTATCAGTGCTGCGATGCCCAGTCGCCCCAGTTTTTGCTGCATGTAGTGAATTTCTCAATTGTATATTTCTTGCAATTGTACAGGCAGGATGTGACGCAGACGGAACACGAGCAGGCGGGTTGCGCTGGCTGCGGTCCGGTACCGTGGCGGGGGGGAGAGCGACGGCGCACCGGAGCGGTGGCGCAGGACACAGCAGGGCACCCGGGCGGGGCGCCCTGCGGGGAGGCGATCAGTTGCCGGCTTTGGCTTCCAGTTCGGCCAGTCGCGCTTCCAGCGCTTCCAGCTTGGCGCGGGTTTTGGCCAGTACTTGCGCCTGAATGTCGAATTCTTCGCGGGTCACCAGATCGAGCTTGGCGAAGCCCTGCGTCATCATGGACTTGACGTTCTTTTCAATGTCCTTGGCTGGCGAGTTTTCGATAGCCTGACTGACTTTGCTTTGCAGATCGTTAAAAAAAGTATTCATATCCATAATTTTCCTCGGTGGTGTAGCCTGCTCTCGCACCAATGCGGTGCGCAGCGGGTATTAATGTGGTGCGAATCTTGTGTTTCAGACTAGCACCATGGTGGAAATTCTCACGGTTTACGCGGACTTCCCAAGTTTGGCGCGTTATCAGCCACATTTTGAGGCATCTCAAAAGCTGGCACGCAATCTGCTAAAGAAGCTATGAACGCTGTTCACCGCTTCGAACAAACAGGATTTTAAACCGCAACTGCCTTCTAAGTTCAACTACACAAGGAAAAACTACTATGAAAACCCTGAGCAAGAACTTCACCCTGATCGCTGCGTTGACCTTAGCATTCGCCTCCATGAGCGCCTCGCTGGCGCATGCCGAGGAAGCGACACCCGCTGCCGAAGCAAAACCCGACAATGAAGTAACGTTTAACGCGGCTCTTGTCAGCGACTACCGCTATCGCGGCGTATCGCAAACCCGTCTGAAACCTGCACTGCAGGGCGGCGCGGACTATATCAATAATCCGACCGGCTTCTACGCCGGTACCTGGTTGTCCACCATCAAGTGGACCAAGGACGCAGGCGGTTCTGGCGATGTTGAATGGGATCTGTATGCTGGTAAGCGTGGCGAGATCGTCAAGGATGTGAGCTATGACGTCGGCGGCCTGTACTACTTCTACCCATCGAATGGTCTGCACCCTAGCGCCAACACTTTCGAACTCTACGGTCAGGTCGGTTATGGCCCGTTCACGGTCAAATACTCGCAATCGACCACCAATCTGTTCGGCTTCGCTGACAGTAAAAACAGTGGCTATCTGGACGGTAGCGCCAACTTCGAAGTGGCCGAAGGCCTGGTGCTGAACCTGCACGCCGGTCACCAGAATGTGAAGAACAATGGCGCGGCCAGCTATACCGACTACAAAGTCGGCCTGACCAAAGATTTCGGTGTAGTGAGCGCATCGCTGGCGGCTATCTATGCCGATTCCGACGCGTACACCGCAAAAGGTAAGAATCTGGGTAAGAAAGCCCTGGTTCTGTCCATTTCCAAAACCTTCTAAGCGAGGCCTGAATGAAACTGATTACTGCCATCATCAAGCCGTTTAAGCTCGACGAGGTCCGCGAGGCTTTGTCGGCCATCAACGTGCAAGGTATTACCGTGACCGAAGTCAAAGGCTTCGGCCGCCAGAAGGGTCACACCGAGCTGTATCGCGGTGCGGAATATGTGGTCGATTTCCTGCCGAAGACCAAAATCGAAGCGGCCGTCGATGACGCCGTGGTCGAGCAGGCGATTGAAGCGATCGAAGGCGCAGCCCGCACCGGCAAAATCGGTGACGGCAAGATCTTCGTGTACAACCTGGAACAAGTTATCCGTATCCGTACCGGCGAAACCGGCAACGACGCTCTTTAAGGGGAAGCTAGATGAAGAAATTTGTTACGACCTGGCTGGCTGGTGCCGCCGTTCTCTGCGCGCTGTCGGCGCCCGTGTTTGCCGAGGATGCCAAACCGGCAGCGTCGGCTCCGGTAGCCTCCGCTGTTGCAGCACCTGCCGCTAGCGCACCGGAAGCTCCGGCTGCCGTTGCTGCCCCGGCTGCAGCAGCGCCTGCTGCCGCTGCACCGGCCGAGGCCGCCGCTGCGCCAGCGCCTACCCCGAACAAGGGTGATACCGCCTGGCTGATGGTTGCCACGATTCTGGTGGTGATGATGTCGATTCCTGGCCTGGCCCTGTTCTACGGTGGTCTGGTACGTTCGAAAAACATGCTGTCGATCCTGCTGCAAGTGTTCACCATCTTCTCGCTGATCATTGTGCTGTGGTGCGTCTATGGCTACTCGCTGGCCTTTACCGAAGGCAATGCCTTCATCGGTAAATTCGACCGCGCCTTCCTGAGCGGTATCTGGGATCCGGCCAAAGCTTCGTTCACCACCGCTGCGACTTTCAGCAAAGGCGTGGTGATTCCGGAGTTCGTGTACGTGGTGTTCCAGGCCTCGTTCGCCGCCATTACCTGCGGCCTGATCGTCGGTTCCTTCGCAGAGCGCGCCAAGTTCAGCGCTGTGCTGGCCTTCGTGGTGCTGTGGTTCACCTTCTCCTACCTGCCAGTGGCACACATGGTCTGGTTCTGGACCGGTCCTGATGCGATCAAAGATGCTGCAACGGCTGCCACCGAAGGCGCCAAAGCCGGCTTCCTGTTCCAGAAAGGTGCTCTGGACTTCGCCGGTGGTACCGTGGTGCACATCAACGCGGCAGTGGCCGGTCTGGTGGGTGCTTACATGATGGGCAAACGGGTTGGTTACGGCCGTGAAGCGATGGCTCCGCACTCGCTGACCATGACCATGATCGGCGCTTCGCTGCTGTGGGTAGGCTGGTTCGGTTTCAATGCCGGTTCGGCTCTGGAAGCAAATGACATCGCTGCGCTGGCCTTCGTCAACACGCTGCTGGCAACCGCTGCCGCCACCATGTCGTGGTTGTTCGGTGAATGGATCGTCAAAGGCAAACCTTCGATGCTGGGCGCCGCTTCGGGTGCTGTGGCTGGTCTGGTTGCCATCACCCCGGCTTGCGGTTTCGTCGGTCCGATGGGCGCACTGGTCATCGGTCTGCTGTCGGGCGTGGTCTGCCTGTGGGGTGTGAATGGTCTGAAACGCCTGCTGGGCGCTGACGACTCGCTGGACGTGTTCGGTGTGCACGGCGTCGGTGGTATTCTGGGCGCGCTGCTGACCGGTGTGTTCGCTGCGCCATCGCTGGGCGGTCAAGGCATCTTCGACTACGTCGCGAACAAGATGTCGGCTGATCCGTACTCGATTATCGGTCAGGTCACCACCCAGGCGACTGCCGTTGGTACCACCATTCTGTGGTCGGGTATCGTCTCGCTGATCGCCTACAAACTGGTGGACATCGTGATCGGCCTGCGTGTACCGGAAGAAGAGGAACGCGAAGGTCTGGACATCACCAGCCATGGCGAATCCGCTTACCACGCTTAATTTTCATGCAATACCGGACCCGCTACGGCGGGTCCCCGAGAGCGCCCCTGTGTGGGCGCTTTTTTTATTTCCCGTCTTTAAATTAAGGTTTTTACCCCGATATGGTGCATCTGCACGGTAATATCGATATTCCGCGTGTCTGGAGGGGCATCCTCCCGCATCATTTAAGGAAGTAAGCATGGTTCCCCATCTCGTCACGGCGCTCACTGGCCCGCTACTAGACCTCGAAGAAAAAATTCTGGCGGCAACGCCAGCCATTGAACGCTGGTTCCGGCTGGAGTGGCAGGAACATACGCCGCCGTTTTATTGCTCGGTCGATCTGCGCAATGCCGGTTACAAACTGGCGCCGGTCGATACCAATCTGTTCCCCGGTGGCTTCCACCATCTGGCCACGGAAATGCTGCCGCTGTCGGTGCAGGCGGCCATGGCGGCGATCGATAAATACTGTCCGGACGCCCGCAATCTGCTGGTGATCCCGGAAATGAACCAGCGTCATCCGTCCTACCTGCAGAACGTGGCGCGGCTGATGCAGATTTTCCGCCAGACCGGGCTGCACGTGCGGCTCGGTTCCTGGGCGCCGGAGATTACCGAACCGACCCCGCTGCCTTTGCCTGATGGAAACATGCTGGTGATCGAACCGCTGGTGCGCTCGGCCAACGGGCGCCGGGTCGGGCTGAAAGACTTCGATCCGTGCACGATTTTGCTGAATAACGATCTGTCGGCCGGCATTCCCGAGATTTTGCAGAATATCCACGAGCAGAGCCTGCTGCCGCCGCTGCATGCGGGCTGGGCTTTGCGTCGCAAGAGCAATCACATGAATGCCTACGATGAGGTGGCCAAGAAGTTCGGCAAGCTGATCGGGGTAGATCCGTGGATGCTCAATCCTTTCCACGCCAAGTGCGATGCGGTGAATTTCCGCACCGGCGAGGGCTATGACTGTCTGGCCGCCAACGTGGATGGCTTGTTGTCCAAGATCAAAAAGAAATACAAGGAATACGGTATCAAGGACCAGAAACCGTTCGTGATCGTCAAGCCCGATGCCGGCACCTATGGCACCAGCGTGCTGACGATCAAGGATTCCAGCGAAATCAAGGACTTGAGTCAGGAACAGCGCGATCGTATGATTGTCGTCAAGGATGGCCGCGAAGTGACCGACTTCATCATTCAGGAAGGCGTGCCGACTTTCGAGAGCATCAAGGACGATGTGGCCGAGCCGGTGGTCTACATGATCGACCGCTATGTGGTGGGCGGCTTCTATCGCGTGCATGCGGAAAAGGGCAAGGACCAGAATCTGAAGGCGCCCGGTTCGCAATATGTGCCGCTGGCGTTTGCCCAGCAGCACGCGGTGCCGGATCTGAAGGCCAAGCCGGGCACGGCAGCGCCGAACCGTTTCTATGTGTATGGCGTGGTGGCGCGACTGGCGCTGCTGGCCGCTTCGCTGGAAATGGAACGCACCGATCCGAATCCGGAAGTCTACTAATACTGTTTCCCCTCTTTGGATGTTCCCATGAAAATTGCATTTCTCGCCGATCCGCTGGCCAGCTTTAAGACCTACAAGGATTCCACCTACGCCATGATGGTGGAAGCGGCACGCCGCGGCCATACGGTGTACGCCTTCGAGCAGCGCGATATGGCGCTGGAAAACGGCCGCGTGATGGCGCG
>JAIELO010000096.1 GCA_019752915.1 Burkholderiaceae bacterium | reverse complement strand
ATTTCGGCAGCAACGTCGCGCTGCATACCACCGTCTACCATCACGACAATGAAGGTCAGGGTCACTGGTACACCCCGTATGTGGGCACCGATGCGGCCAATCCGATTTCGCTGCGCACCACCGAATATTCGATCGGCCGCGATGGCGTAACGAGCGACCTGAGCTGGGAAATCGGCGCGCATACCGTGAACTTCGGTGTGTGGGGCGAGCGTAGCAACCACACCGCCAGCCGCAACTACTATGGCGTGACCGGCCCGGCCGACACCATGGTGTTCCTGTCGAAGCCATTCCGCACCGACTGGAAGCAGAATTTCATCACCACCACCTCGCAGTACTATCTGCAGGACAGCGTCAGCGCCATGGATGGCAAGCTGAAAATCAATGCCGGCTTCAAAGGCATGGATGTGGCGATCAAGGCCACCAATCTGGTGGGCAGCCGCGCTGCCGGTGAGCTGAGCGCAGAGAAGTCCTTCCTGCCACAGGTCGGTTTCAACTACGCCATCAGCAAAGATGACGAAGTGTTTGCTTCGGCGTCGAAAAACCTGCGCGCCTTCCAGCCGGGCGTGAGCGGTCCATTCTCGCAAACGCAAGTCGCTTTCGACGCTGGCGTGGCCAAGCTGAAACCGGAAACCTCGGTGAATCTGGATCTGGGCTACCGCTTCAAGCGTGCCGATGTGCAGGGTTCGCTGGCTGTCTACAATGCGCGTTTCGATGACCGTCAGCTGAGCGTCGCCACCTGCGCCGGGATCGTCGGTTGCCCATCGACGCTGGTCAACGTCGGTAAGGTCGATACCCGTGGTGTGGAAGCGATCGCCGTATGGAAACTGAGCCGTGAACTGAGCTGGTTCAATTCCGCCACCTTCAATGATTCGAAATACAAATCGGACTACATGGATGGCAAAAATCTGGTGGCCGTCAGTGGCAAACAGGTGGTTGATGCGCCACGCGTGCTGTTCAACACCGAAGCTTCCTACGACAACGCTGGCTGGTTCGCCCGCCTTGGCGCCAAGTACACCGGTAAGCGCTACTACACCTACCTGAACGATGGTGGCGTGCCGTCGTTCTGGCTGGCCAACCTGTCGGCTGGCTACAAGCTGAAGTCGGTGGGCATGCTGAAAGATCTGACCCTGCAAGCGAACGTCACCAATCTGTTCGACAAGCAGTACATCAGCTCGATCGGTACCAATGGCTTCCAGGCTAGCGACACCACCGGCACGGCGCAGACCCTGCTGACCGGCGCACCACGTCAGGTGTTCATCTCGCTGAACGGTAAGCTGTAATGCGCTCGCCCCTGCTGGCGCTGGTCTGCGGCGCGCTGAACATCTCGGCCGCAGTGGCCGGCCCGAATCCGGCCACCACGCCGATCGAACACGTGATTGTGCTGATCGGTGAAAACCGTACTTTCGATAATCTGTACGGGGTGTACCAGCCACGCAGGGGCCAGACGATTGCCAATCTGCTGTCGAAGAAAATCGTCAACCTCGACGGCACGCCGGGTCCGCGCTTTGCGGATGCGGCGCAAAAGCTGGGTCTGTCACAAGGCGCGTACACGCCGACCCCGGCCGTCACGGGGGCGTACGCCACGCTGCCGCAGCCGTGGGCCTTCGGTGCCCTCGGCCAGCGTCAGGACCGGCCCGATGCACGATTCCCCGAAAATCTGCCGAATGGCCCGTTCCAGATCACCCGCCATGTCGGCTATGGCGCCCACACGGGCGATCCGACCCACCGTTTCTTCCAGATGTGGCAGCAGGTCAATGGCGGCAAGAACGATCTGTTTGTCTGGGTGGCCGATCAGACCGGCCCCGGACCGAGCAATCCTACGCCGATTCCCATGAGCCCCGGCAAGACCGGGCAGGGCGGGGTGGCGATGGGCTTTTACAATATGGCGCGCGGAGATGCGCCGCTGTTCAAGCGTCTGGCCGATCAGTACGCGATTGCCGACAATTATCACCAGCCCATCATGGGTGGCACCACCGCCAATTACTTCGCGCTGGCCACTGCCGATGTCGGCGTGTATCTGGAGGACGGCCAAGCGGCTGTGCCGCCGGCCAAACTGATTGAAAATCCCGATGCCCAGCCCGGCACCAATAACTGGTACACGGAAGATGGCTATCGCGGCGGCACCTATGTGCAGTGCGCCGATGCCAGCGCGCCCGGCGTGGCAGGGATCCGCCAGTTGCTGGCGCAACTACCTTACCGGGCCTTCAATGACGGCAATTGTGCAGCGGGCCACTACTACATGGTGAACAACCTCGATCCGGCGTACAACCCGGCGGGGCAGGCGCTGCCACTGGGCCCGGACAAATTCCTGCTGCCGCCGCAGACCATGCCGCATATCGGCGATGCCTTGACGGCCGGTGGGGTGTCCTGGAAATGGTATAGCGGCGGGCGCAATGACGGCGTCAAGGTCGACAAGGAATACTGCGGCATGTGCGATACGCCGACTTTCTTCCGTTCCACCATGCAGGGTGCCGATAAAGACAAGCTGGTCGATCTGATGCAGTTCTATGTGGACGTGAAGGATGCGGCCACCTTCCCTGCGGTATCCATCATCGCGCCTTACGACAGCATTTCCGGTCATCCCGGCTATGCCATGGAAACCAGTTTCGATGAACTGGTGGCGGGCGTGATCGACCGGGTGCAGGCCAATCCGGCGCTGTGGAAAAACACCGCGATCCTGATTACCTTCGATGAAGGCGGTGGCTATTACGATTCCGGCTATGTGCAGCCGATTGATTTCTTTGGGGACGGTACCCGCATTCCGCTGATCGTGGTGTCACCGTATGCGCGCCGCGGGGTGGTCGATCACACCTATTACGACCATGCCTCGATTGCGAAATTCATCGAACGCAACTGGTCGCTGCCACCGCTGTCGGCACGTAGCCGCGACAATCTGCCCAATCCGGTGCACGGCAAGGCCGATCCCTATGTGCCGCTGAACCGTCCCGCCATCGGCGATCTGATGCCGCTGTTCGACTTCTCCCGCAGCCGTCCTTAACCGGCGTTGCCAGTAGCGCTGCTAACACTGGCAGCGCTGCCGGCGCCAGATGGCGTCTGGCGTTCCTGCCATTCCCGCAACGCTAGCCGGTAGCGATCCAGTTCGCTCTGATACATATCGTCGACGCAGAATTCGCAGCCGCTATGGCAGCAGTCACCGGGCTCGGGCGGCTGGGGCGGCTCCGGTGGCGCCTCGCCGGTGGCGGGTGCGCCAGCGCTGGCCGTGACGGCTTTGATTTCTTCGGGACTAGGGGATAATTCGGACACGGTCTTCCTCACACGGGTGGCATCGCCAGAAGCGCCATATTACGACCCTTTTCCTTGGCGCGGTAGAGGGCGCGGTCGGCCATCTGCACCAGTTCCTCTGGCGAACTAGCGTCGCTCGGCACCATGGCGGCCACGCCGATGCTGATGGTCATCACACCAAATGGCGACGCTTCATGCGGTAGCTGACGGCGCATCAGTTCGGCGCAGATCTCCTGCGCCGTGCCATATGCATCGGTGGCATCGGTGGCTGCGGCCAGCAGGGCAAATTCCTCGCCGCCATAACGCGCCACCAGATCGGTGGTGCGGCGGCCGTGGCTGGTAATCAGTTCCGCCACGCTGCGCAAAGCACTGTCGCCGGCCAGATGGCCGTAATGATCGTTGTATTTTTTAAAGTAATCGACATCGAGCATGGTCAGCGCCAGCGTCTGGCCGGTACGGGCGGCGCGCCGCCATTCCGTTTCCAGCGCCAGATCGAAGCCGCGCCGGTTACTCACCCCGGTCAGGCCATCGGTGGTGCTCAGGGCCGCGAGCTTGCGGTTGGATTCTTCCAGTTCGGCAGTGCGTGCAGCCACCTGTTCTTCGAGCCGGGCCTGACGGCGCGTCAGACGGCGGATGCGGATTTTATACAGCAGCAACAGACTACCGACCACCAGCACCACGGCTGCGGTACGGAACCACCAGCGCTGCCAGAACGGCGGGGTGATCGTCACGGCCAGCGTGGCCGGTTCGGGGTTCCACACGCCCAGATGGTTGGCAGCCTTGACGCGGAAGGTGTAGTGGCCGGGATTGAGGTTGGTGTAGCTGGCGCTGCGGTGCGCGGCATCGGTCTCGACCCAGTCCTGATCGAAGCCGACCAGCTGGTAGGCGTAGCGGTTCAGCGAAGGTTCGGTGTAGTGCAGGGCGGCAAACTCCAGCGAGAACACCGAGGCCTGCGCCGACAGGGTCAGCGCGGTGGGTGCCGTGACCGGGCCTTCGGCTTTGACGTTTTCGCCCGGTTTGCCGTCCTGCACCGAGTGGTTGAAGACGGTGATGTCGGTAATTGCCACCTGCGGTGGGCGCGAGCTGGTGCGCACATTGGCCGGGCTGACCGCCGTCATGCCATGCACCCCGCCGAAGTACAGGATGCCCTTGCCGTCGCTGGTGGAGGAGTTGACGGTGAAGCCTTCGGTCAGACCGTCGGAGGCGGTGTAGCGGCTGATCTGGCCGGTGGCCGGATCGAGGCGGTATAGGCCGGCAATGGTGGCGCACCAGATGCGCCCCTCGTTGTCGTGCTCGATGGCGAGGATTTTCGGCGCACGCATGCCGGCGGCGTAGGATTTGAAGCGGATCTGGCCGTCGCGCTGGAACTCCACCAGATTCAGCCCCTTGCTGGTGCCGACCCAGATCTGCCCTTTGGCGTCTTCATGCAGGCTGGCGATGTTGTCGTCGCTCAGGCTGGCGGGATCGGCAGCGTTGTGACGGAAGTGGCGGAACTTGCCGGTGGCCGGATCGAGCAGGTCGAGCCCGCCACCATTCCATTCCGAACCGGTCCAGACCCGGCCGCTGCGGTCTTCCAGCACGGCGGAACTGCCGTTGACGGCACGCGTGGTGGGGTCTTGCGGATCGTTGTAATAGATCTTGCGGGCATCCGTGCGGCTGTCATAGCGGATCAGACTGTTACCGGTGGCCAGCCACAGCGTGCCGTTGGCGCCCGGTGCGATGGCGTTGATGTAATCACTGGCAGTATTGCCGAAGTGGATCACCTGAAACGCACTGTCCGGCGTATCGAGGCGGTTCAGACCGTTCGAGGTACCCAGCCACAAGGGGCCGTTATTGGCCACGTCCTGATACATGCTGTAGATGATCGAGTGGCTCAGTTTGCCTTTGGTCTTGTCGTCCGCATGGTAGCTGCGCACCACCGTGCTGGTGGCAGGGTCGTACAAGCTCATCCCCACATTGCCGCCCAGCCAGAGTTTGCCACCCGGTGCGCGAGCCAGACTCAGCAGAGCATTGCTGGCCGGTGCAGAGCGGCTATCGATGCGGAACGGTACATGGCGGGTGAAGCCTTCGCTGTTCAGATTGGCGAGGCTGATGCCGTCCGTAAACGAGGCAATCCACAGCATGCCGCCACGGTCTTGCATGACTGCGCGCAGATTGTCGCCGGGCAGGCTGTAGGGATCATCGGCGGCGTGCACGAACTGGTCGAATTCGGCCGTCGTCTCATTCCAGCGCAGCAGACCGGCCGACAGGGTGGTACACCACAGTGTGCCTTTGTCGTCGAGGTTGAAATTGGTGATGCGGCTATACGGCGAGGGGATCGCCTGACGGGTATCCCAGTCGCGCTTGCCATCCCAGCGCAGTACGCCCGATTCGGTACCGATCCAGAGTGCGCCACTGCGATCGAACTGCAGCGCCCGCACAATGTTGACGCGTGCATCCGGAATCGGGCGCGGGTCGACCTGATGGTGCTGGAAGCGGCGGGCGCCGGGCGCCAGATAATCGAGGCCGCCCGGCCAGGTACCGATCCAGACGCCACCTTGCGCATCGAGGGCCAGCGCGTTCAGATCATTGCTGGCCAGACTGTCGGGGTCGGCGTCGTCGTGGGCATACACGGTGAATTTACCGGTCACCGGATTGAAGTGCTGCAAACCGCCCCAGCTGCCTATCCACATGCCATCCTTGCCATCGGAAATGATGTTTTTGATGATGCGGTGATTCTTGGGCGCCTTGCCGCTGGGCGCGTACAGGGTGAAGTTATTGCTATCGGGATTGAAACGGGCCAGCCCGTTCTGGGTGCCGGCCCAGATATAACCCTGTTTGTCCTCGTAGATGGCAGAAACACGATCGTGCGGCAGGCTGTGCGGATCACCCGGGATGTTGATGTATTTCACCGCCTGATAGCCGTTGTAGCGGTACAGGCCGTTGGTGTGGGTGCCGATCCAGATAAAACCTTTGCGGTCCTGCAGCAGCGACAGCATGGACGGTTCGTCGCCATCGAGCGGGCCGAGTTTTTTGAAGCGCAGGGAAGGGGCGGGCGCGGCACTGACGTCGCTGGCCGGCAGGCTGCACAGAACGGTGCAAAGAAGAAGTAACAGCCGCAGGGCGCGACTGAACGCTGGTGCTAGGGCAGGCATGGTGAGTTTCCGTAGGCGACGCGACAAGGCGTGCAAGAGGCTAATCGTATAGTGGTATCTGAGCAGAATGACTATTATACATGCCATTGATGCAATGAAATTATTATAAAATCAGGCGCAGGCCGCCAGCGCATGGGCACTTAGTTGGCACTTCGGTGGCCCAGCATGGGCAGTTTTTAGCGCAGTTGCCGGAAATTAGGGTATAGTTTACGGCGCTCATAGTATTCCGCTTATCGCGTACCGCCTCGCCGGTTCATCCGCACTCCTCCAGGTTGTCCAGCAGCGCAGGGCCGGCCGCGCAAAGATGTTGTTAATTGAAGAAAGCTTGGCAGTCCGCCGCAGGGCCGCCGCACACATTATGTCCGAAACCGAGATTCTCACCCCGACCGTATCCGAGCCTGTGATGGCGCCCGTTGCTGAAGTTGCCCCGCTGCCTGAAGTGCCTGCAGTAGCTGTTGAGCCTGCACCTGTGCTGACCGCCGAGCCTGCCGCCGTAGCGGCGCCAGAGCTGGCTCCTGTAGTGGCTGCCGATGTGGCTGCCGATGTAGCTGCCGTAGTTGCGCCCGCTGTAGCTCCCGTAGTCGCGCCCGCTGTAGCGCCGCAAGCGGCTGCTGTCGTGGCCGCCGAGCCTGCCGCCGCAGCCAGCGTCCGGTTTGCCGATTTCGGTCTGGCACCGACCATTCTGCGCGCGCTGACCGAGCAGGGCTACGAGCATCCGACCCCGATTCAGGCGCAAGCCATTCCCGTGCTGCTGCAGGGCCGCGACGTGATGGGCGCCGCCCAGACCGGCACCGGCAAAACCGCCAGCTTCGCGCTGCCGATTATCCAGATGCTGCTGGCGCATGCCAGTAGCAGCACCTCGCCGGCACGTCACCCGGTACGCGCCCTGATCCTGACCCCGACCCGCGAGCTGGCGGTACAGGTGGCCGAAAACGTGCAGGCGTATGCCAAGCACACCCCGCTGCGTAGCACCGTGGTATTCGGCGGCATGGACATGAAGCCGCAGACCGTGATTCTGCGCAATGGCGTGGAAATCGTGATTGCCACCCCGGGCCGTCTGCTGGACCACGTCGAACAGAAGAACATCTCGCTCGGTCAGGTACAGATGCTGGTGATGGACGAAGCCGACCGCAT
>JAIELO010000228.1 GCA_019752915.1 Burkholderiaceae bacterium | reverse complement strand
CGAGGAAGTGGTACCGCCTTACTTCAGCGTCAAGGAAGCCGTGTTCCCGTTTGTGAAATTCCCGGGCGTGGACACCATCCTCGGCCCTGAAATGAAATCGACCGGTGAAGTGATGGGCGTGGGCAAAACCTTCGGCGAAGCCTTCGTGAAATCGCAGCTGGGCGCCGGCATCAAACTGCCGAAGTCGGGCAAGGTGTTCCTGTCGGTAAAATCGTCGGACAAGCCACGCGCCGTGAAAGTGGCGCGTGATCTGGTCGAGATCGGTTTCACGCTGGTCGCCACCAAGGGTACGGCTGCCGTGATCGCCGCTGCCGGGATTCCTGTCACGCCCGTCAACAAGGTAGTGGAAGGTCGTCCACACGTGGTCGACATGATCAAGAACCACGAAATCGTGCTCGTGATCAACACTGTGGAAGAAAAACGCAGTGCCATTACCGACTCGCGCCAGATCCGTACCTCGTCGCTGGCCTCGCGTGTGACCACCTATACCACCATTGCCGGCGCCGAAGCGGCGGTGGAAGGTATCCGTCACATTGAGCAGTTGCAAGTGTACGATTTACAAGGGCTGCATAAAACCTTACACTAAGCTGCTTTCGTCACTGCGGTGACGGAGAGCGGACTTTCTAACCACAGAGCTCGCGCAGCAGCCAGGCGCGGCCTCTGTGGTTTTCCATTGTTACAACAGAGTAAATATAAGATGACTTCAGTTCCACTTACCAAGTTCGGCGCAGAACTTCTGAAAGAAGAGTTGCACCAGTTGAAGCACAAAGAACGTCGCATCGTGATTGACGCGATTGCGGAAGCACGTTCCCATGGCGATCTGTCGGAAAATGCTGAATACGATGCTGCCAAGGAACGTCAGGCCTTCGTCGAAGGCCGTATCGCGGAACTGGAAGGCAAACTGAGCGCGGCGCAGATCATCGATCCGACCACCCTTGATGCCGAAGGCCGCGTGGTGTTCGCTTCGACCGTGGATCTGGAAGATCTGGAATCGGGCGCCAAAGTGACCTACCAGATCGTCGGTATGGATGAAGCTGACCTGAAGCTGAGCAAAGTTTCGGTAACCTCGCCCATCGCCCGTGCCCTGATCGGCAAATCGGCCGGTGACGTGGTGGAAGTGCAGGCGCCGTCCGGCCCGCGCGAATACGAAATTCTGGAAGTGCGTTACGTCTGATGTTGCTCGCACGTACAAGACTGCTGATTGCCACGCTGTGGGCTGGCAGTATCTGGACGGTCGGCTATCTGGCCGCTCCCACACTGTTTGCCACGCTCAGTGATCGCGTGCTGGCCGGCAATATTGCCGCCAGTCTGTTTGCGCATCAGGCCTGGCTATCGATCGGCTGCGCGCTAGCGATGCTGGCTTTGCTGTGGGTGGGGCGGGGCGCTGAAACGGGCGGGATTTTCGCCGGTTCGGCAGCCAATTCTGCGGCCCGTACCCGCCGCATACTGCTAGCCATCGTTGCGATTATGCTCAGTTGCACCTTGATCATGCATTTCGGTCTGCAACCGATGATGGCCGCCTTGCGTGCCGCTGCCGGTCCGGCCGGTGTGATGGAGCGCGCGGCACACAATGAATTCGGTGTACTGCACGGCATTTCCAGCAGTCTCTATCTGGTGCAAAGCCTGCTAGCGGCCTGGCTGGTGGTGAAGCAGTAAACACCAGTCGTCAAAAACAGACGTAAAAAAGCGGGGCCCATGCCGGAGATTGGAGTAATCTCTGGCGCGGACCCCGAATTCCAGCAAAAACGTGGGCTCAGCCCGTTTTCACTTCCGAGCGGGCTTAGCCCAGACTCTTCTTGGTCGACTTCTGGCGCGGTTTGGCGCGTTTGATGTTGCCGCCCTGGGTGACGCGTTCGTTGCCTTTCAGCAGCACTTTGGTCACGGATGGACGTTTCGTACCGCTCGGGCTAGGTTTGACGATGGTTACTTCGCGCAAGCCTTTACCGGACGTGCTGCTGCGCTCGCTGACCGCTTCTTTCTTTGGACGGTACAGTACCAGCAGTTTGCCGATGTGTTGCACTGGAGCAGCGTCGAGCTGTTCGCAGATGCTTTCGTACATGGCAATACGGGCTTCGCGGTCGTCGCCGAACACGCGGACCTTGATCAGACCATGGGAGTCGAGGCCCAGCGAGATTTCCTTGATGACGTTGGCGGTTAATCCCGCTTCGCCGATCAGGACGATAGGCTTCAGACCATGCGCTTCAGCGCGCAGCGCGCTGCGCTCAACGGGTGTAAGTTTTTGCATAATATATTTTTTAGTAGTTCCCTTAAAGGCAGTATTCTACGCGAATGGCAAAGAACAAATTAAACAAAAACTGGATTCACGACCACATTAACGACCCTTATGTGAAATTGGCGCAAAAAGAGGGCTTCCGGGCCCGTGCCGCATTCAAGCTCAAGGAGATCGATGAGGACGAGAAGCTGATCAAACCGGGGCAGGTCATCGTCGATCTGGGCTGTACCCCGGGCAGCTGGGGCCAGTACACGCGTCGCAAGCTGGCCGGCAAGGACGGCGGCGGCATCAACGGCACCCTGATCGGCTTAGATATGCTGCCGATGGAGCCGATTGCCGATTTTCACTTCATTCAAGGCGATTTCCGCGAGCCGGAAGTGCTGCAGCAGCTGGAAAATCTGCTGCAAGGTCAAAAAGTCGATCTGGTGTTATCGGATATGGCGCCAAATCTGTCGGGAATTGCCTCATCGGATGCAGCACGCATGGAGCATCTGATCGATCTGGCCATCGAATTCTCGCAGGCGCACCTGAAACCGAGCGGTTCGCTGCTGGTGAAGTGCTTTAAAGACATGGGTTTCAATGACATCGTGCTGAAATTCCGCGCCGAATTCAAAACCGTGATCCAGAAGAAGCCGAAAGCCAGCCGCGACAAGTCGTCGGAGATCTTCCTGCTGGGGCGTGGCCTGAAAAACCCGATCGAAAGCATGCCTTCTTCGCAACCTTACGAAGCTGATGATTTCCCTCCAATGCGGCCTTGATATTTGCCGAGCGGGCCGCACATAGCCACAGTGAAGATCAGTTTCGACTTGATCGCACCGGTATTTTGGTCAAATAATGTGTTTTAGGCGAGAAATCTGCGCGCACCCCTGAATGGCCGTCTGGCAGCGGCTGTTTATTGCGGGTAAAATCAGAGTTCAAGCATAAGGTTATAGATGCGCCCTGCATCCAAGGAGTTTTCGTGAATAACATGTTTTCCAAATCCGCCATCTGGGTAGTCGTGGTGTTGTTGCTGCTGATGCTGTACAAGCAGTTCGACAGCCATGGCGTGTCCGGTGGCCCTAAAACGATCGCTTATTCCGATTTGCTGGATGAGGTGAAAGCCAAGCGCATCAAAGATGTGGTGATTGAAGGCGCCAACATCACTGCCACCCGCAGCGATGACACCAAAGTGCGTTCTACCGCCACCATGCTCGATCGTGGTCTGGTTGGTGATCTGCGCGACGCCGGCATCCATTTCGATATCAAACCGCCTGAGGAACCATCGTTCCTGCAGCAGGTGTTCGTGTCGTGGTTCCCGATGCTGTTGCTGATCGGCGTGTGGATTTTCTTCATGCGCCAGATGCAGGGCGGCGGCAAGGGCGGTGCCTTCTCCTTCGGTAAATCGAAGGCGCGCATGATGGACGAAAGCAATAACACCGTGACCTTCGCCGATGTGGCCGGTTGCGATGAAGCCAAGGAAGAAGTCAACGAGATCGTCGACTTCCTCAAGGATCCGAGCAAGTTCCAGAAACTGGGTGGCCGGATTCCCCGTGGCGTGTTGATGGTTGGCCCTCCGGGTACGGGTAAAACCCTGCTGGCGCGCGCCATTGCCGGCGAAGCCAAAGTACCGTTCTTCTCGATTTCCGGTTCGGACTTCGTGGAAATGTTCGTCGGCGTGGGCGCAAGCCGCGTACGCGACATGTTCGAGAACGCGAAAAAGCATTCGCCGTGCATCATCTTTATCGACGAGATCGATGCGGTCGGTCGTCACCGTGGCGCCGGCATGGGCGGTGGTAACGATGAGCGCGAACAGACGCTGAATCAGCTGCTGGTCGAAATGGACGGCTTTGAGGCGCAGTCCGGCGTGATCGTTGTGGCGGCGACTAACCGTGCCGACGTACTGGATAAGGCGCTGCTGCGTCCGGGTCGTTTCGACCGTCAGGTCTCGGTGGGTCTGCCAGACATCCGCGGTCGCGAACAGATTCTGAACGTGCACATGCGTAAAGTGCCGATCGGTACCGACGTCAAAGCCGACATTCTGGCACGTGGTACGCCGGGCTTCTCGGGCGCCGATCTGGCCAATCTGGTCAATGAGGCCGCACTGTTTGCCGCGCGTCGCAGCAAGCGTCTGGTCGACATGATCGACTTCGAAGATGCCAAGGACAAGATCTTCATGGGTCCGGAGCGCAAGTCGATGATCATCCGCGAGGAAGAGCGTCGCAATACCGCGTATCACGAGTCCGGTCACGCCGTGGTGGCCAAGTTGCTGCCGAAAGCGGATCCGGTACACAAAGTGACGATCATGCCGCGTGGCTGGGCGCTCGGTCTGACCTGGCAACTGCCGGAACACGACAATATCTCGGGCTATAAGGACAAGATGCTGGAAGAAATTTCCATCCTGTTCGGTGGCCGGATTGCCGAAGAAATCTTCGTCGGTCAGATGTCGACCGGTGCTTCCAACGACTTCGCCCGCGCTACCAAGCTGGCCCGTTCCATGGTGACCCGCTTCGGTATGTCCGACAGCATGGGGGTGATGGTCTACGAAGATAGCCAGAATGACGGTTTCTTCGGCGGCGCTTCGAAAACCATTTCCGAGGCAACCCAGCAGATGGTCGATGCGGAAATCCGCAACATCCTCGACACCCAGTATCAACTGGCGCGCAAGCTGCTGGAAGAGAACCGTGACAAGGTGGAAGTGATGACCAAGGCACTGCTGGAATGGGAAACCATCGATGCTGACCAGATCAACGACATCATGGCGGGGCTGGAGCCGCGTGCGCCGAAGGCTGGCGTGACGATCCGCAAGCATCCGCCTAGCGATGGCGGTTCGGGTGTGTCGCCTAGCGTGACGGCACCGGCCTGATCGCTTCAGGCTAGACCTGCAGGATCACGTATTAAGTATTAGCGGGGTGAGGAGTAATCCTCGCCCCTTTTTTTATTTCTATCTTCGGTAATCCATGCGTTCGACTTTACAGTTTGGCCGGTTCAACTATCCCCTGCAGGGCGAGCATGTGCGCGCCCGTGTGATGGGTATTCTCAACGTTACGCCCGATTCGTTTTCCGATGGCGGTCAACATCACTCGCTGGAGTTTGCCATTGCCCACGCCGAGCAGATGATACTCGATGGTGTCGACATCATCGATGTGGGGGGCGAATCGAGCCGTCCCGGCGCAGCGCCGCTGCCGCTCGAGCAGGAATTGCAGCGCGTGATGCCGGTGTTGTATGCGCTGCGCGATCAGGGGCCGGCGCTTTCGGTGGATACCTACAAGCCGCAGGTGATGCGCGAAGCCATCATTGCCGGCGTGGATATGATCAACGATATCAATGGCTTCCGTGCGCCCGGCGCGATCGAGGCAGTGCGCGATAGTGACTGTGCGCTCTGCATCATGCACATGCAGAACGATCCGCAGCAGATGCAACTGGCGCCCCGCTATGACGATGTGGTGGGTGAAGTGATTGCCTTCCTGCGTGAGCGCATCGACACCATGGTGACGGCCGGCATTGACCCGCGTCGATTGTGCATCGATCCGGGCTTTGGCTTTGGCAAGACCTTAGAGCATAATTATGTTTTATTAAGATCCACAGCGCGCCTGATACGCGAGCTGGATATGCCGCTGCTGGCTGGCCTGTCGCGCAAATCCATGGTGGGTGCGCTGACCGGCAAACCGGTCGAACAGCGCATGGCTGGCAGCTTAGGCGGTGCGCTGGCAGCCGTGGCGCAGGGCGCTGTGATCGTGCGGGTGCATGATGTGGCGGAAACCGTCGATGCTTTAAAAGTCTGGCAGTCCGGAATTAACCGATAACAAGAAAGTGAAATCGCAATGTCCCGTAAATATTTTGGTACCGATGGCATCCGTGGTCTGGTGGGCGTTAGCCCGATCACTCCGGACTTTGTGATGCGTCTGGGTTATGCCGCCGGTAAAGTGCTGGCCGCCGGTCGCGGGGCATCCACGCGTCCGACCGTGCTGATTGGTAAAGATACCCGCATTTCCGGCTACATGCTGGAAGCCGCGCTGGAAGCCGGCTTCTCGGCCGCTGGCGTGGACGTGATGCTGGCCGGCCCGATGCCGACCCCGGCGATTGCCTATCTGACGCGCGCTCTGCGCCTCGCCGCCGGGGTGGTGATTTCGGCCTCGCACAACCCGTTCCAGGATAACGGCATCAAATTCTTCTCCGATCAGGGCACCAAGCTGCCGGACGCGGTAGAACTGGAAATCGAAGCCGCGCTCGATGAGCCGATGTCCTGCGTGCCATCGGAAAAGCTGGGGCGTGCCAAGCGTCTTGACGACGCTCATGGCCGCTATATTGAATTCTGCAAGAGTACCTTCCCGAACGAGCTGGACCTGCGTGGCATGAAGCTGGTGGTCGATTGCGCCCATGGCGCCGCCTACAATATCGCACCGCACGTGTTCCATGAACTGGGCGCCGAAGTCATCGCCATCGGCAATAAGCCGGATGGCTTCAACATCAACCTCAAGCATGGTGCCACCGCTCCGGAAGCGATGGCGGAAGCCGTGCGCGCCCACGGCGCAGACCTCGGCATCGCACTCGATGGCGATGCTGACCGTCTGATCATGTGCGATGCCAATGGCCGTCTCTACAACGGCGACGAGCTGCTATACCTGATGGTGATGGATCGACTGGCGACTGGACCGGTGGCCGGTGCGGTTGGCACGCTGATGACCAATATGGCCGTGGAAGTGGCGCTGAAAGAGCAGGGCATCGGTTTTGCCCGCGCCAAAGTGGGCGACCGCTACGTGCTGGAAGTGATGAAGGAGAATGGCTGGCTGCTGGGCGGTGAAGGCTCGGGTCACCTGCTGTGTCTGGACAAGCACACCACTGGCGACGGCATTATTTCGGCACTGCAAGTGCTGTCGGCGCTCAAGCGTGCCGGCAAATCGCTGCAGGCTTGCACCGCTGATCTGGTGATCTTCCCGCAGGCGCTGGTGAATGTGCGCGTGACGGCCGGCTTCGACTGGACCAAGAACGCCGCCATGGTGGCCGAGAAGGACGCCGTGGAGCGTGAACTGGGCGATAGTGGACGCGTCCTGATCCGCGCTTCGGGAACCGAACCGCTGATCCGCGTGATGGTCGAAGCACGTTCCGAGGAAGCTGCACACAGCATGGCGCGCCGTATCGCTGACAAGGTCAGCAGCGCTTTGGCAGCCTGATGCTTCGAAAATGAAAGAAAATCTCCTGGCTTGCATTGACGTAGCAGGGGCCAGGCGTTAGAATGTTGTCTTCGGAGTGTGGCGCAGCCCGGTAGCGCACCTGGTTTGGGACCAGGGGGTCCAAGGTTC
>JAIELO010000302.1 GCA_019752915.1 Burkholderiaceae bacterium | reverse complement strand
CTACGGCGATTTTCTGGGGGTGCGCACGGCGCGCAAACATATCGGCTGGTATGTGCGCGAGCTGCCCGGCGGCGAGGAATTCCGGCAGCGCATGAACCTGCTGGAGTCGACCGCAGCGCAGTTACAGGCAGTCGAGCAGTTCTTCGAATCGCAGGCGCAGTACGGTGAGCGGTTACAATACTGCCTTTCGCCGATTCCGGAAGCGGAACGCGAAGCCGCCTGAGGGTGGCGAATTGGCAGTAATCAAGGGCTGGAAGAGCGCATGAGCGCGGCCCGCAACGTCTAAAAAAGTCGGATCAGAACGGTGAACGTCAGGGCCACAAGCCCGCCCGCGATTCACCAGCGTCAACAGTTAAATACAGTGAACCCAACAAAATGAGCAAAGAAAGTATCCAGGAAGTAGTCCAGAAGAGCCTTGAAGAGTACTTCAACGATCTGGGCGAGCAGCAAGCCTCGAATATCTACGATATGGTGGTGCTGACCGTTGAGAAGCCGATACTGGAAGTGGTCATGACCCGCGCCGATGGCAATCAGTCGCATGCCGCGCAGATGCTGGGTATTAACCGCAATACCCTGCGTAAAAAATTACAGGAGCACGGTCTGCTGTAAACCGCGCACGTTTTCCGGCATGAGTGGCTGGGGACGGCCACTGGCGCCGGCCGCAAGAATATTTAACCCCCAATCTAGTTTCCGCTAGATCTCACTCGCTCTCATTAGCCATGATTAAACAAGCTCTCATCTCCGTATCCGACAAAACCGGCGTGCTGGACTTCGCCCGCGCCCTGTCCGCCATGGGTGTCAACATCCTGTCGACCGGCGGCACCGCCAAACTGCTGGCCGATAACGGCGTGGCCGTGACCGAAGTGGCCGACTACACCGGCTTCCCGGAGATGCTCGATGGCCGCGTGAAGACCCTGCACCCGAAAGTGCACGGCGGGATTCTGGCGCGCCGCGATTTTCCTGAGCACATGGCCAAGCTGGCCGAGCACGATATTCCGACCATCGACATGGTGGTGGTAAATCTGTATCCGTTCCAGGCTACCGTTGCCAAGCAAGATTGCTCGCTGGAAGACGCGATCGAGAACATCGACATCGGCGGCCCGGCCATGTTGCGTTCGTCGGCAAAAAACCACAAGGACGTGGTGGTGATCTGCGATCCGAGCGACTACAGCGTGGTACTGGACGAGATCAAGAACAATGCCGGCGTGGTCAGCTATGACACCCGTTTCGGTCTGGCCACCAAAGTGTATTCGCACACTGCCCAGTACGATGGCGCAATCGCCAACTACCTGACCAGTCTGGACGCCAGCCGCAGCCACGCAGCGCGCAATACCTATCCGCAGTCGCTCAACGTGGCCTTCGAAAAAGTGCAGGACATGCGCTACGGCGAAAACCCGCACCAGTCGGCTGCCTTCTACCGCGATGTCCAGCCGACCGCTGGCGCACTGGCCAACTACCGTCAGCTGCAGGGTAAAGAGCTGTCGTTCAACAATATCGCCGATGCCGATGCTGCATGGGAATGCGTGAAGAGCATGGGCGGCTTCGACCAGAGCGCAGCCTGCGTGATCGTCAAGCACGCCAATCCTTGCGGCGTGGCGCTGGGCGCCAGTGCCGTGGACGCTTACCTGCGTGCTCTGCAGACCGATCCGACCTCGGCGTTCGGCGGCATCATCGCCTTCAACGTGGAAGTCGATGCCGCAGCAGCGACCGAACTGGCCAAGCTGTTCGTGGAAGTGCTGATCGCGCCGTCGTTCAGCGCTGAAGCCAAACAGATCCTGTCGGCCAAGCAGAATGTGCGTCTGCTGGAAATCGCGCTCGGCAATGGCGTCAACGCGATGGACTTCAAGCGCGTTGGCGGCGGCCTGCTGGTGCAATCGGCTGATGCCAAAAACGTGCTGATCTCCGACCTGCGCGTGGTGACCAAGCTGCAACCAACCCAGCAGCAACTGCAAGATATGATGTTTGCATGGCGCGTGGCCAAGTATGTGAAGTCGAACGCCATCGTGTTCTGCGGTAACAACATGACGCTGGGCGTCGGTGCTGGCCAGATGAGCCGTATCGATTCGGCCCGTATCGCTTCGATCAAGGCGCAGAACGCCGGTCTGAGCCTGGAAAACTCGGTGGTGGCGTCGGATGCCTTCTTCCCGTTCCGCGATGGTCTGGATGTGGTGGTAGATGCCGGCGCACGCTGCGTGATCCATCCGGGCGGTTCGATGCGCGATCAGGAAGTGATCGACGCTGCCGACGAGCGCGGCGTGGTAATGCTGTACACCGGCACCCGTCACTTCCGTCATTAATCTGCGCGCAAGCCAGTCGTCACCGTCTGCACCAATAAACAGTGCGGCGGCCCTCTTGGGGTCGCCGCACTGTTTTTATATACAGCATTCATCTTTCGCGGGTACAATTCCGGAATGATAATTCTCGGCATAGACCCCGGCCTGCGCACCACCGGTTTCGGTGTGATCGAGCAGCGTGGCGCCAAACTGCGCTACATCGCTTCGGGCACCATCAAGAGCGGCGAGGGCAATCTGCCACAGCGGCTCAAGGTGATTCTGGACGGCGTGGCCGAAGTGGCACGCCAGTACCAGCCTGACTGTGCTGCCATCGAACAGGTATTCGTCAACGTCAATCCGCAATCGACACTGCTGCTGGGACAGGCACGCGGTGCCGCCATCTGCGCGCTGGTTTCGGCGGATCTGGCGGTGGCGGAGTATTCGCCGACCCAGATCAAGCAGGCCGTGGTGGGTAGCGGGCGTGCCGTCAAGGCGCAGGTGCAGGACATGGTGGCGCGTTTGCTGGCCTTGCCCGGCCTGCCCGGTAGCGATGCCGCTGATGCGCTGGGGATTGCGATCTGCCATGCGCATAGCCGCGAAACCCTGAAGCTGATTGCGGCGGCCGGCGCAGGTGCCGGTGCGGGCGCGCGCGCAGGCGCAGGCACGGGAGCGCAAATCGGTAAAGTGAGTGGCAAGGGCAGCGGCAAGGACGCCGCGATTGCCAGCGGTCCGCTGGCCGGGCTGCGTATGCGTCGCGGCCGCTTGGTTGGCTAAGTCCGGCAGCAACTGAGATGTTTAATTTTTCACCTTTTTTCCCACAAGGCTAGTCACGATGATCGGTCGTCTCTCCGGTATTCTGCTTGAAAAAAATCCGCCCCAGTTGCTGGTCGATTGCGGTGGCGTTGGCTATGAGGTCGATGTGTCGATGAGCACCTTCTACAATCTGCCCGGCGTGGGCGAGCGGGTGGTGCTGTTCACCCATCAGGCGATCCGCGAGGATGCCCATCTGCTGTTCGGCTTCGGCAATGCCGAGGAGCGCGCCGTGTTCCGCCAGCTGATCAAGATTACGGGCGTAGGGGCGCGCACCGCGCTGTCGATACTGTCCGGAATGTCGATTGCCGATCTGGCGCAGGCCGTGACCTTGCAGGAGTCGGGACGGCTGGTGAAAGTGCCCGGCATCGGCAAGAAAACCGCCGAGCGACTGCTGCTGGAACTCAAAGGCAAGCTGGGCGCGGACATTGGCGCCACTGGTGGTCACGCCGTGCCGGATGCCCAGTCGGATATTCTGAATGCCCTGCTGGCACTCGGCTATTCCGATAAGGAAGCCCTGCTGGCGCTGAAGGGCGTGCCGGCTGGCAGTAGCGTGTCGGACGGCATCAAGCAGGCCCTGAAGGCGCTGTCCAAAGGCTGAGTTGTCTCAGTCGTAGCGCTTGACGAGGGCTGTGCTGGTGCTTGCCAGCGTGGCGGGCAGGGTAGAATGAGGGCGTGTGCAATGCATGCTGCCGCAGACTGCTGTTAGCCGTCAGGGTGCAGCGGCTACGACCGCACTCTCTTGAATTGATTGAATAGGCCATCTGCAACTGCATGAGCATCCAGACCGACAGCTTTACCGAACAGCGCATCATCGACGCGGCGCCCGCCTCGCCCAACGAGGAGGCGATCGAACGGGCTTTGCGCCCCAAGGCGCTCGATGAATACGTCGGGCAGAGCAAGATCCGCGATCAGCTGGAGATCTTTATTGCTGCGGCCCGGGGGCGCAAGGAAGCGCTCGACCATACGCTGCTGTTCGGCCCGCCGGGGCTGGGCAAGACTACGCTGGCCAACATCATTGCCCGCGAGATGGGCGTCAATCTGCGCCAGACCTCCGGCCCGGTGCTGGAACGACCCGGCGATCTGGCTGCGCTGCTGACCAATCTGGAAGCCAACGATGTGCTGTTTATCGATGAAATCCATCGTCTCTCGCCGGTGGTGGAAGAGATTCTGTATCCGGCGCTGGAAGACTACCAGATCGACATCATGATCGGCGAAGGGCCGGCCGCGCGCTCGGTGAAGCTTGACCTGCAACCGTTCACGCTGGTGGGCGCGACTACCCGTGCCGGCATGCTGACCAATCCGCTGCGCGACCGCTTCGGCATCGTGGCGCGGCTGGAGTTCTATAACACCGAAGAACTGACCCGCATCGTCACGCGCAGTGCGGCGCTGCTGAAAGCCAGTATCGCGCCCGACGGCGCGGTGGAAATCGCCCGCCGCGCGCGTGGTACGCCACGGATTGCCAACCGCTTGCTGCGGCGGGTACGCGATTACGCAGAAGTCAAAGGCAATGGCGATATTACCAAGGCCATCGCCGATGCGGCGCTGGTGATGCTCGATGTCGATACGGTGGGCTTCGACGTAATGGACCGCAAGCTGCTCGAAGCGGTGCTGTTCAAATTCGCCGGTGGTCCGGTGGGGATCGGCAACTTGGCAGCGGCGATAGGCGAAGCAGCCGATACCATCGAGGATGTGCTGGAACCGTATCTGATCCAGCAGGGCTATCTGCAGCGCACCCCGCGCGGGCGGGTTGCCACGGCGGCAGCGTATCAGCACTTCGGCGTGACGCCACCACGGATCAGCCCGAACGGCGAGCTGTGGGAATCGTGATGCAGATCTGGGTCGATGCCGATGCCTGTCCTGCGGTCGTCAAGGAGATTCTGTACCGGGTGGCCGAGCGCGTGCCGCTGCAGCTGACGCTGGTCGCCAACCAGTTGCTGCGCGTGCCGCCATCGCGGCATATCCGTGCGGTGCAGGTACCGTCCGGTGCCGATGTGGCGGATCAGGAAATCGTGCGGCTGCTGACGCCCGGCGATCTGGTGATTACCGGCGATATTCCGCTGGCAGCCGATGTGCTGAAGAAGGGCGGCTATGCGCTCAATCCGCGCGGCGAGTTCTACACCGAGCACAATATCGCGCAGATGCTGACCATGCGTGCGTTTATGGATGAGTTACGGGGGAGTGGTGTCGATACCGGCGGACCGGCGGCCTACAGCCAGAGCGACCGCCAGCAGTTTGCCAACAGTCTGGATCGGCACATCAGCAAAGTGCAGCGTGAACAGGCGCGCCAGAGTTCGGCTGAATAGTCAGGCAGCTTGCCGTAAAGTGCAGTGAAGTGCTGTGTGATGTAGCGTGTGATGCGGGACAACGCCGCCTTGGCGGCGATGTGGAAGGGCGCTATCAGCGGCGGCCGCTAGCGCCCCGGGGAATTACTCCTGACGCAGCCAGACTTGCGAACGGCCCAGCATCGGTACGCCGATATAACCGCGCACATTGAGTTTCTTGCCGTTGTCGCTCAGGTGCATCTTGCTCTTGTAGACCTTGCCGTTGTCCGGATCGAGAATTTCGCCACCGGCATAGCTATCGCCATCTTTTTTCAGACCCGACATGAACACCATGCCGATGATCGGCTGGTTCTTGCGCGCATCTTCGCACTTTTCGCATTTCGGATTCTGGTCTTCGCCTGCTGGACGGAACAGTTGTTCGATCTTGCCCTGCAGAGCGCCATTGCTTTCCGAAATACGGATCAGTGCCTTAGGCTTGCCCGTCACATCATCGATATTTTTCCACAGACCTACAGGCGAGCTGTCATCGGCAAAAGCAGGGGCGATGCTGACGGCAGCGGTGAGAACGAGGGCGAACCATTTCATTGCGAGTCTCCAGGTTGAATTTTATAGTCCGACGAGTGTAGCAAGAAAATGACCGATCGTGCTATTTTTTGTGCGTGTGCCGTGGCGCCATGAAAACAGCTATCATTTATGACTGGCAACATTGCCCTTAAGGATAACTATGACCACGCCGATTTTGCCTACCTATGCCGATGTACAGGCTGCCGCCGCCCGTATCGATGGTTATGCCCACCGCACTCCCGTGCTGACCTCGCGCACCGCCAATGCCGAACTGGGCGCGGAAGTGTTTTTCAAGTGCGAGAACCTGCAGCGTATGGGCGCGTTCAAATTCCGTGGCGCCTACAACGCGCTGGCGCGCTTCGACGAGGCCCAGCGCCGTGCCGGCGTGGTGGCGTTTTCGTCCGGTAACCATGCGCAGGCGATTGCCCTGTCGGCGCGCCTGATGGGCATACCGGCCACCATCATCATGCCGCTCGATGCGCCGGCGGCGAAAGTGGCTGCGACGCGCGGCTATGGCGCTGACGTGGTGCTGTACGACCGCTATACGCAGGACCGCGAACAGATCGGCCGTGATCTGGCCCAGCAGAAAGGCATGACCCTGATTCCGCCGTATGACCACGCCGACGTGATCGCCGGGCAGGGCACGGCGGCCAAGGAATTGTTCGAAGAAGTCGGCCCGCTCGATAGTCTGTTCGTCTGCCTTGGTGGAGGCGGCTTGCTCAGTGGTTCGGCACTGTCCACCCGTGCGCTGTCGCCGCAGACCCGCTTGTACGGTGTGGAGCCGGAGGCCGGCAACGATGGCCAGCAATCGTTCCGCAGTGGCAGCATCGTGCATATCGATACGCCGCAAACCATTGCTGACGGCGCCCAGACCCAGCATCTGGGGCAGCTGACTTTCCCCATCATCCGCCGCGATGTCGACGACATTCTGACGGTCAGCGATGCGCAACTGCGCGACGCGATGCGCTTCTTTGCCGAACGCATGAAGCTGGTGGTGGAGCCGACCGGCTGCCTCGGTTTCGCCGCTGCGCGCGCCATGGCGGCAGCGCCATCCGCGCCGCTGCAAGGTCAGCGCATCGGCATCATCCTCAGCGGCGGCAACGTCGACATCGCCCGTTACGCGGCCTTGCTGGCTGAATAAAGGCGCAGGTAGCGCGCGTCGCCGCAGTCTGCGATAAAGTCGGGGCGAAAAAAAACGGGGGCTGGAGCGGCAAGTTTTACTTGTCGCTCCAGCCCCCGTTACTTTTTCCGCTAGGCGAGTGCTTAGGCGGCAGGCAGTTTGGCGAACTGTTCGCGCATCTTGCTCAGCGTGGCGCTGAAGTTGGCGACGCGTTCTTTTTCCTGCGCGACTACTTCGGCCGGTGCGCGGGCCACGAAGCTTTCGTTGGAGAGCTTGCCGTTGGCTTTGTTGATCTCGCCTTCCAGACGGGTGATCTCTTTGCCCAGACGCTCACGCTCGGCTTTCACGTCGATTTCCACTTTCAGCATCAGCTTGGTCGTACCGACGATCGAGACAGCGGCCGGCGATTCCGGCAGCGCGTCGACGATCTGTACTTCGGCCAGCTTGCCCAGCGACTGGATGTACGGTGCGAACACCT
>JAIELO010000265.1 GCA_019752915.1 Burkholderiaceae bacterium | reverse complement strand
CACCACCGGTGCCATGCCCTGTTTGAAGGCGCGCACCGCCAGTAGTTCGCGGTTCTGATGCCCCCAGCGCGCCGCCAGATAGGTCAGGGTGGTCGAGGGTATCAATATCCCCAGCATGGTGACGGCGACGCCGCCAAACGCCGCCAGATAGCTGCCGGTATTCAAGCCCACTTTCCAGCCCATCAGTGCCACGAACAGCACGTTCGGCCCCGGCGCTGCCTGCGCAATGGCGATGGCATCGTTAAATTGCGACTGGGTCAGCCAGTGATGTTCTTCCACCAGAAAACGGTGCATTTCCGAGGTGGTGGAGATCGCGCCGCCGATCGACATCAGCGACAGCAGCAGGTAGTGGCCAAACAGATTCAGCCAGTCACCCAGTGTCAGCACCAGGTGCAGCGGTGCCTCGTTCATGCCTGCCCCCTGCGTAGTACGCGGTAGGTGCAGGCTACGCCGACGCTGCCGAGGCTGAGCAGGGTGTAGGCCAGCGGCAGGCGCAGCAGCACGACAAACATCACGCACAGCACTGCCAGCAGCGCCGAGATCCACCAGCGTAGCGGATGCTGGCGCAGCGAGGAGGCCAGCTTCAGGCCGGTGGCGGCGATCATCCCGGCGGAGACGGCGGCCATGCCGCGCAGGGCACCGGCCACAGCCGGCAGGTCAGCAAACCGGGCATGCAGCATGGCTAGCAGTAGCACCACCAGCAAGGGCACGGTCAGCATGCCGGCCAGTGCTGTCAAGGCGCCGCGCAGGCCGAAGTAGCGTCCGCCGATCATCAGCGCCAGATTGACCACATTCGGGCCGGGCATGATCTGCGCCACGGCCCATTCTTCGATAAATTCTTCTTTGCTCAGCCAGCGTTTGCGTTCGACTAATTCGCGCTGTACCACGGCCAGTACGCCGCCAAAGCCTTGCAAGGCGAGCAGGGTAAAGGAAACAAACAGGTCCAGCAGGGAAGTCGGGCGAGGGTGGTCGGCGGGGGCGGTCATGCGGCACATTATCGCGCCGGTATTGCCGTGTGTCTATGTCGGTTTTTGCACATGCAAGACTAAATTTCACAAGCATACTGGGCTGACATTGACTTTTGCGTTTGCTGGTTAATACTCCTGTAGCATGGATTTGCGATCATACAGTTTTTTCTCTTCATCCGGCCTTAGGACCATCATGAACCAGACTTTTCCCCTGTCTTCGCTGCGTGAGCGTGGTAATCCGCTGATTAGTGCGGCGGTCGATCGCGGTATCCTGGTGCAAACCAGCTTCAATACCATGTGCGCGATCGAATATATGAAGTCCCACAATATCCCGTCACACATCATCGAGCGGGTGCTATTACAGCCTGAATTACGCCGTAAACTGCAGGAGCTAGCAGGTTTTTGATGTTTACTTATACACAAAGCATGTTAGCAAGAATTTTTTTAAAATAAATTCTCGTGACAATCTGTGTATTTTTAAGTCATTGATTTTTAAGGCTTTTGTTTTTGCCTGTTCGATGGGCAGTTTGTTGAAAACCGCATGGTTACAGGCTTTGTGGGCTGTCAAGAGGGGCTTGTCCACATAGTTATCAACAGGCTCTGTGGATATCGGCAAAAGTACCTTAACAATCCGGTACTTAAGCCTCGCTTAAGCGTTGGAGACCTGTTTTGCGGCGGCCAGTAACTGGCGCGCCTGCTCAAGCTCGGCCCGTAGTTGCACGGTTTGCTGATGTGCTTGTTGCAAGCCTTCGTAGGCGCGCAGCGAGGCGATCACGGTGGTGAACAGCTTGCGGGTGGTCAGGTCGGTCTTGCACCAGAAGTCGTTGATGTCGTAATCGAGGATGATGCTGTGCTCCAGTGCCTGCCCCGGCTGGCCGGTGCGCAGCACGACCCGCACCAGCGTGTTGTGCAGCAATTCGCGGATCTGACGGGCCACGATCAGGCCGGCATCGCTGGTTTCCATGATCACATCGAGCAACACCAGTGCGATGTCGGGATTGTCGGCCAGTACCGTGAGGGCTTCGTCACCACTATAGGCGTGCAGAAAGCTCAGGCGCCGTCCCTGAAAACACACATTGCTTAACGAGAATTTTGTCACCACATGGACATCGACATCATCGTCGACGATCAGGATGCGCCATGTCGCAGGTCCCGGAGCCGTTTCCGGTTGGTCGGTCAAAGCGCTCTCAGCGCCGGCTACCGCGTCGTCTTCAATGATCCAGTCAGTGTCTTCGTCGTTGTGATTCATGCATCAATTCCACGGTGAGTCGAAGAAAGAATAGCGGTCCTTAAGCTCACACTATTCCTTGCCGTCAGGTTTGTCAAAGATTTCGCATGTGCTGGCGAGACAATGTCGCCCGCTTCCTACTTATGCACAAAAAAATATTTTTCAAGCCGCGCGATTATAGCGTGCCGGCATTCTTGCATGTGCGCTAAGTGTTTGATTTTATTGAGTGAAAAAACTGCCTTCAGAATGGGCAATTTGTTAAAACCCGCGTCGTTACAGGCGTTCTCTGCTGTCAAGAGGGGCTTATTCACAAGCTTATCCACAGTTGGTGTGGATATCTGCGAAAAGCGCTTTATTTGCATTAGCTTAGCGTCGATATGTGAGGTGAACTGTCAGGCGATCATGCCTTGCAAGCGCGTCAGTTCTGCCAAAAACCGCTGGCAGGCCAGTGGCGCTTCCCACGGTTCCCACGCTACTCCGCCGTAGATCGCTTGCAGCGGATCGGTCGTTAATGGTGTGGCGCGGATCTGCAGGGTACGACGTACTTCGTCGACCGACCAGCCTGCGACGTGTACCGCTTCGCTGGCAGCGGCCAGATGGTCGGCCCGTTTGTGGGCGGCGTAGTCGCGCTGGTTCCAGCGTGGTAAGCTGTAACGCAGGAAGACTGCCTGTTCCAGCCGCTGGCTGAGGGCTTTGAAGCCGTCGCCAAGAAAGGGTTTCAGGGGCGCGATGCAGTCGAAGCCCAGCAAGCCTTCTTCGGCGTCATGTAATAGTTCGCGCAGTGCTTCGAGCGGGGTCAGCGTGCTGCCACGGGCCAGGCTATCGGCGGCGCGCAAATGCATGACGCTGAGCGAGTGCTGTGCCACGCAGAGGGGGCGCGGCCAGGCGGAGTGGCCCCCCCAGCGGTAGGTGCGTGCCAGACCCAGCGCCAGATCGCTGTCATCCCAGTCGAAGGGCGTCGGGTCGAGCAGGTCGAGGCGGCGGGCGGACGGCATGCGCACCCAAGCGCGGGGATCGGTGCGGGTCATGGTGCCTCCTTGCGCGCTGCGCTACTGGTGAGGTCGAAACAGGCTTGTGCCAGCGCGGCCGTGACGCCCGCCAGGTGGGCGCGGCTTGCCGTCAGGTCGCCGCTAATGGCGCACTCTTCCATCGCGTGGCAGAGTGTGTGCAGCTGCGTCGAACTGAGGTAACCGGCGCTACCTTTCAGGGCATGGATGGCCGCGGCGGCATTGCTGGCGTTGCCCGCTTCAAGTGCTGCGCGCGCCGCTTCCAGACGGCGCGGCGCTTCTTCAAGGAAGGCTTGCGTGATGCGCTGCAAATGCTGCGCCGACATGCCGGCGAGCGGCAGAATGTGGATGGTGGTGCCCGCGCCGGGAGGCGCCGCGTCGGCGGCCAGTGGCGCGCCAGCCCCAGTCGTTGCGCAGGCAGCGCTGGCGCTGCCTGCGTTGCCAGTGCCGCTGGCCGGTGCCGGCGCTGCAGGAACGCCGAACTGGGCATCGAGTGCTTCCGTGCTGCTCTGGCTACGATAACTGCCCGCGCCCAGCGCGAACGCGGTGCCGCGGCTCAGCTGACGGGCGATGATCAGTTCGATCTGCTCATAGAGCTGGTGTTCGTCGACCGGTTTGCTGAGGAAGCTATCCATGCCCACGGCCAGATAGCGCTGCTTGTCATGCTCGCTGGCGTTGGCAGTCAGGGCGATGATGGGCACACTGTGATCGAGCACCCGGTAATCGTCGCTGCCGCCACTGCGGATCAGGCGTGCGGCCTGCTCGCCATCCATCATCGGCATGCGGCCATCCATCAGTACCAGATCGTATTTGCTGTTGCTGAGTGCATGCAGGGCTTGCAGACCGTTTTCCACCATGCGCACTTCATGCCCCATATTTTCGAGCAGGGTGCTGACGATGATCTGGTTGGTGCGGCCATCTTCGGCGCACAGGATGCGCAGCCGGTAGCGGTGGCGTTCGCTGTGGCTGTGGCGTGGCGGCATCGTCTGCGGCGCACTGCCCAGCGCCATCGGCAGCATCACGCTGAAGGTGGAGCCGACCCCGAGCTGGCTCTCGACGGCAATGCTGCCACCCATCAGTTCTGTGAGCTCTTTGCAGATCGCCAGACCCAGTCCGGTGCCGCCATAACGGCGCGTGGTGGAGTGGTCGGCCTGTTCGAATTTCTGGAACAGGCGCTGTAGCGAGGCCGTCGCAATGCCGGGGCCGGTATCGCTGATGTCGAAATTGATGCTGTGATGGCCGGCCAGCGTCAGCACGGTCGTCACTTGCAGGCGCACTTCGCCACGGTCGGTAAATTTGATGGCATTGCCCAGCAGGTTCAGCAGGATCTGCCGCAGGCGGGTCGGGTCGCCCACCACGTAGCGCGGCAGATCCAGTGCCAGATTGGTGCGCAACAGCAGGCTCTTGGCATCGGCCTGGGTTTGCAGAATGCCGATGGCATCGTCGATCAGCGCCATCAGATCGAAATCGACGCTTTCGATCGACAGCCGGCCCGCGTCAATCTTGGAAAAGTCCAGAATGTCGTTGAGGATGGCCAGCAGTGACTCGCTGTTTTGCAAGCCGATCCGCAAGTATTCTTCGGTGCGGCCATTGACGGACTGGTCACGCATGGCAAATTTGATCATGCCGATCACGCCGGCCAGCGGGGTGCGGATGTCGTGGCTCATGGCGGACAGGAAGTCAATCCGGTGGCGGCTCACCACTTCCGCGTGTTCCTTGGCCTCGTTAAGCTGGGCGGTGCGCTCCCGTACGCGCTGTTCCAGCGTGTTGCGCAGTAAGCGGATCTGATCGGCGAGCGCAAAGGCCAGCAGCACGCCATCGAGGGTGCCGCCCAGCAGCGTGAACAACTGGGCGTTGTTGACCACGGCCGGAATCAGGCCCAGATTGGCCGGCAGGATCAGCAGACCCGGCACCATCAGGGCGACAAAACCGAGCACGAAGAAGCGCGCCGGATAATAGCCACGGCGCCACACCACGATGCCGCTGATCAGGGCCAGTGTCATCCAGATGGTGATGACGATGGTGGCAACGCTGTGGGCATAGCTGAGCGCGAAGAAGCAGGTGGGCAAGGTCAGCAGCGGCAGCACCAGATTGATACGGCTCAGGGCATACAGGCGCGGCGCATAGTCTTGCAGGCGCAGGAAGCTGGTGTAGAACAGCGTGCTGAAGACCGGCAGCAGGAAGAACGGCACATAGTGCCAGTGCAGATTGTGCCAGTTGAACAGGTCCGCCGCGAGGTGGAAGGTAATGCCCCATGCCACCGCGTAGCACAGCACGTACAGCGAGTAATACAGGGAAGAACGGTCGCGCGTGATCGAGTAAATGAAAAAGTTAAATACCGTGAGGGCCAGCAGTGCCCCCAGCGAGCCGATAATCAGCACGTTTTCTATGGCCACCAGTTGCTGGTACTGGGGCCGTGGCAATACCGACAGCACGGGTGTGCGCGCGTAGTACGGGCTGGAAAAACGGATCAGTACCTGATAGTGCTGGCCCGGCTGCAGATCGACGTCTTTACCGTAGTGCAGCAGATAGGCGTGCGGCTGACGATAGCCGGTCAGCATCTGGCGCACGCTACCGTCCGGAGCGAACAGCTGGATGTCGACCAGATCGATCAGGGTGTCATTCGGATCGATCACCCAGGCTGATTGTTCGCTATCGTTGTGCAAAGTGGCGACCAGCCAGTAGTGGCCGCCCAGCAGATCGACCTGATCGACCGGTGTTAATTGTGCGAGCAGATGCGGCAGGCTGGCCGCATCAACGGGGAAGGGTTGGCCCTGGTCGCGATACAGACGACCGCTTTTGAGCAGATCGATGCCGGGACTACTGAGCCGGATCTCCGGCAGGGCGGCAGGTCCTGCCTGCGCTGTACAGTTCGGTGCGATGCTGCAGCCTAGTAGCAAGGTCAGCCCCACCAGCAGGGATAGGAGGCGGTGTCTCACACAGTGTAGGTAGCTGGTCGCTAGGCTCATGAGGGTAGGCGCGGTGGCGATAGCCGAGTAAGCAGGGAAAAGGCATTTTAAACGAGAAGTAAGTGTCACAAAGTAAAAATTGATCCTAAGCACGTTTTTGCCGCTGGCGTTGTCGTTTCAGCACGGTTAAGATGGCGTCTTTTTTGCTCAGGGATGGCTATCGTGCTCATTACGCCAGAACAGTTGATCGGCTTTCTCAGCGCCGCCTTGCTGATTACCATTTCGCCGGGGCCGGATAATCTGATGGTGCTCAGTGTCGGCATGTCGCGCGGACGGCGTCAGGGCATGATGTTCGGGCTCGGTTGCGCGCTGGGATGCCTGAGCCACACGCTGCTGGCGACGCTGGGTGTGAGTGCCCTGATCAAAGCCTCGCCGCTGGCCTTCGGTGCGCTCAAATTGCTGGGCGGGGCGTATCTGATCTGGCTGGGCATCGGCGCTTTACGCAGCCGTGGTGGCGCCCGTGCCGACGCTGCCGACTTGCCCGATGAGAGTCTCGGCAAGTTATTCGCCAAAGGCTTGTTTGCCAATGCGATTAATCCCAAAGTGGTGCTGTTCTTTCTGTCCTTCCTGCCGCAATTCGTGCTGGTCGAACGTGGTGACGCCAGCTGGCAGACCGCGCAACTGGGGCTATTGTTTACCCTGCAGGGCGTGCTGATCTTCGGCTTGCTCGGCTATTTTTCTGGTACGGTGGGCAGCTGGATTAATCGTCATCCGGGTGCTGGTATGTGGATGGATAGGCTGGCCGGAGTGATTTTCGTGGGGCTGGGTTTGAAATTGCTGATTACGCGCTAATTTATATCGTGCATGTCATCACCCGGTCATGCAGCGCAGCGATACTGATCGTGCTCTTTCAAGTCTCTCCCGATTTGAAATTTTCTTTGGCCCGCGCTCTGCTGCGGGCCTTTTTTTTGGGCGATCGGGGCGCTGCGTCAGCGCGCTAGCAGGCGGTAGTGCAGTTCCAGCTGGTCCTGTACGGCCAGTGCGCCGCCCATGACGCTGAAAGGGGTGATGCCGTAATCGCTCTGGCGCAGCATCAGGCTGCCTTCGGCGCGCAGTCCTTGTGCATCGCTGCTCAGTGTGACGGGCACACTCTGGGTGCGGGTGACACCATGCAGCGTGATGCTGAGCTGGAGTGTCTGGCCGTCAGCGGCGCGTTCGGCATGCAGTTGCACCAGCGGATAGCGCTCTGCGTCCAGTACCCGCGTCAGCATATTGCGCCGGGTGCCTTCGACAGCCTCGGGCGACGGCTGCCGGTCTAGACCGGCGGCGGCGCGCAATGCCGGTGGGTCGACCAGCAGGGCGTCCAGACGGAATTGCAGATCGGCCCGGTTTGTTGGCAGATCGACGCTACCTTGTAGATCCTGTACAGCAATTAAGTG
>JAIELO010000241.1 GCA_019752915.1 Burkholderiaceae bacterium | reverse complement strand
CCAGAGTACCAACGTCGACGTGTCGCTGGAATGGTATTTCGCGCCGGCCAGTTCGCTGACTGCTACCGTGTTCGAACACCGCTTCACCGACTACGAGATGTGGAAGCAGCGTAACGAAACCATTAACGGCAAAACTTATCTGGTGAACCGTCCGTACAACGTCGGCAAAGCCAAGCTGCAAGGTGGCGAGATTTCGTATCAGCAGTTCTTTACCATGCTGCCGGGCTGGATGAGCGGTCTGGGCATGCAAGCGAACTACACCTATATGAAAGGTGGCTTGCAGAACGAAGATGGCAGCGCCAGCACGCCGACTTTCCCGGGCATGTCGAAGAACTCGTACAATCTGGTCGGTCTGTATGAAAACGATAAACTGTCGGCCCGTCTGGCTTACAGCTGGCGCGACAAGTTCGTGGCCGAGTACAACTACCGCAATTGCTGCGATCTGGTAGTGGACCCGATCAAGTTCCTGGACGCTTCTGTGTCGTACAAACTGGGCAAAGATCTGACCATCAGTGTCGATGCCAACAATCTGCTGAACTTCGCCTACCACGATTACCACGGTACGGCCGCAGCACCGCGCGATGTGCGTCGCTATGACCGTGTGGTTGGTGTCTCGCTGCGCTGGAGAAACTAAGCATCAGCTTGACGGTGCACTGCGTCGTTGCAGTACGCTTTAGTGCGATGGAGTAGTCTGATGGGGTGCTGTGCCGAGAGTCGGACGGCGCCCCTGTTTTTTTTAATGGATTGAGGCCATGCAAAACCCGAAACTTACCACGCTGGAAAAAGTCGCCTTTGGTGCTGGCGATATGGCGCTCAATGTCGTCATCTCGTCGATGATGCTGATTATTACCTTTTTCTATACCGACATTTACGGCCTGCGCACCCAGGATCTGGCCTTGCTGTTTGTGCTGGTGAAATTCGCCGGAGCCCTGTCGGATCTGGCCGTGGGCCAGCTGACCGACCGCTATGCTGCTGCCATGGGACGCTACCGCCCGTGGTTGCTGTTGCTGGCGCTGCCTTACGGGATTAGTGTGTTTTTCGTGTTCACGACGCCGGACTGGGCCTATAGTGCCAAGTTGATCTGGGCGTATGCCACGTATATCCTGATGACGGTGATGACGTCCGGAGTGGGCGTGCCGTATATCTCCCTGATTAGCGGCCTGACCAGCGATCCGCAGGAGCGTCTGTCGGCCAATGGCTACCGGCTGTTCTTCGCCAAAATCGGCGCGTTCATGGTCACCATCGTGGTGCCAGTGCTGGCCGAATACTGGGGCGAGGGCAAAGCGGCCGCCGGCTATCAGGCTGCCATGGGCGTGATGGCAGCAATGGGCGTGCTGCTGTTCCTGTTCTGCGTGTTCGGGACGACCGAACGGGTGATCCACAAGGTCGAGCGCACTTCGCTACTGGCGCAGTTCAAACTGCTGATGAAAAATGACCAGTGGCTGTTGCTGGCCGGTGCCTGCGTGACCGGCACGGTGGGCTATGTGATTCGTGGTTCGGTGGCGCTGTATTACGCTAAATACTATCTCGGTGGCGGCGTGTCAGTGCAATCGACTTTCCTGTCGCTGGGGGTGGTGGCCGCGATTCTGTCGATGATCGCCTCGACCTGGATAACCAAGGCCTATTGCAAGGTGAAGTTGTTCCGCAATACCCAGTTGCTAGTGTTCGTAATCAGTATCGCGATCTACTATCTGGTCAAACCCGGCGACATCATGCTGGCCTATGTGCTGTATTTCACGCTGTCCTTCGTGGTTGACCTGCATGCGCCGGTGTTCTGGTCGTCGATTGCAGAAACCATCGATTATGGTCAGGTGCAAAGCGGTAAGCGTGTATCCGGTCTGGCTTTCGGTGGGATTTCGATCTGCCAGAAGGCCGGTATGGCGGTGGCCGGTGGCATGGTGGGCGTGTTGCTGACTTATTTCCAGTACGTGCCGAATCAGGCTCAGTCGGCGCTGTCCATGAGCGGCATTGCGCTGATGCTGACGGTGATTCCCGGCTGCTTCCATCTGATCATGGGCTTGCTGATGTTTAAGTACCGCATTAGCGATGACTATTATGCGCAGGTGAAGGAAGAAATGCGGTTGCTGGGCTACGCCAGTCACTAAGTTTACAATTAATCGAGAGTTGCAAATAGCATGGAAACTGTACAAGTTCTCAAGCCGCTGATCGAACAGCGCGCCGATCCCCACATTTACCGTCACACCGACGGCTATTACTACTTCACGGCATCGGTACCGCAGTACGACCGTATCGAATTGCGCCGTGCCAGCACGCTGGCCGGGCTGGTGGATGCGGAAAAAATCGATGTCTGGCATAAGCCGGAAACGGGGCCTTATAGCGAGTTGCTGTGGGCCCCGGAGCTGCACTTCAATGACGGTGCGTGGTATGTGTATTTTGCGGCGGCGCCCAGCCGCGAGATAAAAAACAGGCTGTTCCAGCACCGGATGTATGCGATCCGTAACTCTCACGCGAATCCGCTGGAAGGCGAGTGGGAGTTCATGGGGCAGATCGATACCGGTATCGACACCTTCTGTCTGGACGCTACCACCTTTACCCACAATGGCCAGCTGTACTACCTGTGGGCGCAGAAGGATGTGGCGATCGAGGGCAATTCCAATCTGTACATCGCGCCCATGAAAACGCCTTGGCAGCTGGGTGGTCCGCCAGTGATGCTCAGTAAGCCGGAGTTTGACTGGGAAATCCGTGGCTTCTGGGTCAATGAAGGTCCGTCCGTGCTGAAAAAGCATGGCAAAATTTTCATTAGTTATTCGGCCAGTGCGACCGACGAAAACTATGCCATGGGGCTGCTGTGGGCCGACGAGAACGCGAATCTGCTCGACCCTGCAGCATGGACCAAGTCGCCACAGCCGGTGCTGCAAACCTGCTTCGAGCACGGGGTGTATGGTCCCGGGCATAATAGTTTTACGGTGTCCGAAGATGGCGCCACGGTGCTGCTGGTCTATCACGCCCGTACCTACACGGAAATTGTCGGTGACCCGCTGTGGAATCCGGATCGGCATACCTATGTGAAGGCGCTGCAGTGGGATGCGCAGGGTATGCCGGTGTTTGGTAAGCCTTCGCTGGCGTAAACAGGGTTTTTTGCGGCACACCGGGGGGTATATGCAGGGGTAGGCGCGCAGTGCGCTGTGGCGCAAACTGTCTCGTTTTGGTGTCTGGTTCTGTCTCGTTTGTACTCGTTTTGTCTCGTTTGAACCCAAGCCGCTTTCGCCGGTCAAACGAGACAGAACGAGCACAAACGAGTACAAACGAGACAGGAGAACGAGTATGAATGCGCTACACGAGAATACGTTAGCACCCCACTCGCTGCAGTTGTTGCTGGATTTTCTTAGAACTAGCGGCAGCACCGTGTCGCCTACCGAGGCGGCCGATGCTGCCATCAAGGCTTGGGTTGCCCGGGAGAAGGCTGGCGCAGAAGTGCTGCACGGCTATCAGTGGAAGCAGCTGTTTTTGCCGGATGGTACGCGCGTGCGCATGGAATATCTCGAGCAGTCCTATTTTGCGCGGGTGGTCGGCGATCAGCTCATTTATGGCGGGGCTTCGGTGTCTCCGCGTGCGATGACGCTGGCGATCGCTGGTGATGGACGCAACGCCTGGCGTGACCTGTGGTTACGCATGCCGGGCGAGCGTGACTGGGTCAATGCCAGACGGCTGCGCGCCAGAGCTACGGAGCGCGTCAATACTCCGCCGCCTACTGCGGCCGATGCTCTCACCAGCGCCGCGAAAGCGATGGGGCAGGCGCTCACGGCGGCCGTGACGCTGATCGAACATGTCGATCACCAATCAAGCACGGTGCTGGAACGGCGTACGCCGAGAAATCGGCGGGTAACGGATCTGCTGGAAGACATCGACTGAGGCTGCTGCTACGGTCAGCTACGACGGATCGCAATCATCGAGGAACTTAGCAATGCAGGTAAATCAGGAAAATCAGGAAAATCAGGTAAATCAGGCAAATCAGGCAAATCAGGCAAATCAGGCAAATCCGCATAATCAGATGATTCAGGCAACACTGCCCGCAATCTCCTCGGCACCGTTTGGTGCCTTGCCCGATGGCCGGGAAGCCACGCTCTACACGCTGACCAACGCGAACGGGATGCTGGTGCGTATCAGCGATCTGGGTGGCGTGATCACGGAGATGCATGTGCCGGATCGCGATGGCAAGCTGGCCGACGTCTGCCTCGGCTTCGACAATGCGGCTGCCTACATGGACGAATCACATTACTTTGGCGCGCTGATCGGGCGCTACGGCAACCGCATTGCGCGCGGCCAGTTCGAACTCGATGGCCAGCAATACCAGCTCGATGTCAACAATGGTATCAATCACCTGCATGGCGGCACCGAGGGTTTCCACCGCAAGCTATGGCGCGCCGAGACTTTCACCACGCCCACCTCGGCCGGGTTGATTCTGCGTTATCTGAGTCCCGATGGCGAGCAGGGCTATCCCGGCAATCTCGATGTGACGGTGCATTACGAACTGACCAAAGATAACGGTTTAGAGATTACTTTCCACGCCAGCACCGATCGGGCAACCCCCGTCAACCTGACCAATCACGCCTATTTCAATCTGGCAGGGCAGGGCGAGACCGGGCCTTCCGATATCCTTTCCCACCAACTGACCATTCCCGCCGACGCCTACACGCCGGTCGATGCTGGCCTGATTCCCACTGGCGAAATGCGTCTCGTGCAAGATACCCCCTTTGACTTCCGTACGCCGCATGCGATCGGTGCACGTATCGGTGCGCAGGACGAGCAACTCGGTTACGGCAGTGGCTATGACCATAACTTTGTGCTTAACCGGCCACAGGACGGCGCGCTGGCACTGGCCGCTCGCGTCCATGAACCGGCGTCCGGGCGGGTGCTGGAAGTGTGGACGCAGGAACCGGGCGTGCAATTCTACAGCGGTAACTTCCTATCGGCGGCGGTGCGCGGCAAGGGGCGCTGTTACGATTTCCGTAGTGGCTTCTGCCTCGAACCCCAGCATTTCCCCGATGCGCCGAATCACGCCCATTTTGCCAGCACCATTCTGCGCCCCGGTGCGACCTACAGCACCGCTATGGCCTACCGCTTCAGCGTCGCTGGGTGAAGCGGCGAGCGGCGCTGGGAGTTCGGCTAAAGTGATACTGTTTTTGGTATCGAAGTCGAATAATAATTTATTGGAAAGATATCTCAGTACATCTTAGTATGGCTTATCGATGCAGGGGCATGACAAGCAGGTCCCTGTACAAGAACATACTGAGGAGATATGCATGTCTGAGAACGACAAGAAGGTCAAGCTTCGCTCTGCTGAATGGTTTGGCACGCAGGACAAGAACGGTTTCATGTACCGCAGCTGGATGAAAAATCAGGGCATTCCTGATCATGAATTCCAGGGCAAACCGATCATCGGCATCTGCAACACCTGGTCGGAGCTGACCCCTTGCAATGCACATTTCCGCAAACTGGCCGAACACGTCAAGCGCGGCATTCTGGAAGCGGGTGGCTTCCCCGTTGAATTCCCGGTGTTCTCCAACGGCGAATCGAATCTGCGTCCGACCGCCATGCTGACCCGTAATCTGGCCAGTATGGATGTGGAAGAATCGATCCGCGGCAATCCGATGGATGGTGTGGTGCTGCTGGTTGGCTGCGACAAAACCACGCCAGCCCTGCTGATGGGCGCAGCCTCGGTCGATATTCCGACCATCGTGGTCAGCGGCGGCCCGATGTTAAACGGTAAGCTCAACGGCAAGAACATCGGCTCCGGCACCGCCGTCTGGCAGTTGCACGAGCAGGTCAAAGCCGGTGAAATCACCATGCACGAATTCATGTCGGCCGAATCGGGTCACTCGCGTTCGGCCGGTACCTGCAACACCATGGGTACCGCCTCCACCATGGCCTGCATGGCCGAAGCACTGGGCACGACGCTGCCGCACAATGCTGCGATTCCTGCGGTGGATTCGCGTCGCTATATTCTGGCCCATATGTCCGGTATCCGCGCCGTGGAAATGGTGCGCGAAGACCTGAAGCTGTCGAAAATTCTCAAGCGCGAGAACTTCGAAAACGCGATTCGCGTCAACGCCGCCATCGGTGGCTCGACCAATGCCGTGATTCACCTGAAAGCCATCGCTGGCCGGATCGGCGTCGATCTGGAACTGGAAGACTGGACCCGTGTTGGTCGCGGTACGCCGACCATTGTCGACCTGCTGCCGTCCGGCCGCTTCCTGATGGAAGAGTTCTATTACGCCGGTGGTCTGCCAGCGGCGATCCGCCGTCTGGGCGAAGGCAATCTGGTGCCGCATCCCGATGCACTCACCGTGAACGGCAAGACCCTGTGGGAAAACTGCCAGTCCGCGCCGATTTACGATGACGAAGTGATTCGTCCGCTGGAAAAGCCGCTGCTCAAGGATGGCGGCATCTGCATCCTGCGCGGCAATCTGGCGCCACGCGGCGCGGTACTCAAACCGTCGGCAGCCACCCCGGAACTGATGCAGCACCGTGGTCGCGCCGTGGTATTCGAGGACTTCGAACACTACAAGAAGAGCATCATCGATCCCGATCTGGAAGTCGATGCCAGCTCGATTCTGGTGATGAAAAACTGCGGCCCGAAAGGTTATCCGGGCATGGCGGAGGTGGGCAATATGGGCCTGCCACCGAAGTTGCTGGCCGCTGGCGTCAAAGATATGGTGCGTATCTCCGATGCGCGCATGAGTGGCACCGCCTACGGCACCGTGGTGCTGCACGTGGCACCGGAAGCCATGGCGGGTGGTCCGCTGGGCATCGTCAAGGACGGCGACTGGATCACCCTCGACTGCGCAGGCGGGGTGCTGAATCTGGAAATCTCCGACGAGGAAATGGCGCAGCGTCAAGCCGTTCGCGTGGCTGGCAGTGCGCCGGGACCGAAGACCGGTTACCAGAAACTGTATATCGAACACGTACTGCAAGCGGACGAAGGCTGCGACTTTGATTTCCTGGTCGGGAATCGCGGTTCTGCTGTGCCACGCCACTCGCATTAGTCAGAAATTAATCAGAAAAATCAGGAAATCCGGAGATACCATGTTGCTCGTGCAATTCAAGAATGTACAGGGAGGCCGCCAGATCGGCGTGCTGGAACAGAACGCGATTCGCGTCATCGAAGGCTATGACACGACCTATGCGCTGGCGCAAGCTGCCATCCGTCAGAAGGTCGGTCTGGCTGCGCTGGCGAAACAGGCGCAGGGCAATGCCTTGCTGGCGTATGACGCGGTGGCCGCTTCCGGGCGTCTGCTGCCACCACTCGATCATGCGGACGATGCGCACTGCTACGTGACCGGTACCGGCCTGACCCATCTGGGCAGCGCCGATACCCGCGATGCCATGCACAAGAAAATCGGTGGCGATGTGGCCTCGCTGAGCGACTCCATGAAGATGTTCCGGATGGGCGTGGAAGGCGGCAAGCCAGCCGCTGGTGAAGCGGGCGTGCAGCCGGAGTGGTTCTACAAAGGTGATGGTTCGATCGTCGCTGCTAGCGGTCAGGATCTGAACATGCCCGACTTTGCCCTCGATGGCGGCGAAGAGCCGGAAGTG